>NZ_JBIAIQ010000039.1:0-77099 GCF_042871525.1 Streptomyces sp. NPDC005784 | reverse complement strand
GGCCTGTAAGTCCATGGCACTACCGTGACCCTGCCCACCATGGTCAATCAGCTGCACCGCCGAAGAGGTCGCGAACCATGACCAAGCTCTGTCAAGGCAGGTAGATCGTTCTAACGTTGTGCCGGGATCAGTGGGCCGTCTGCCGTCGGCTTGTTGATCCAGGCCGCTTCGGGGAGCTTCGGTGGCTCGGGCGGCTTGCGGACGAAGCGCTCGGGGTGCTTCGCGTAGACCGCCTCCAGGACGTCGGCACGCATCTCGCGAAGCTGCTCGGCGAGGCCGAAGTGCACGTCGTAGGGGGTGTGGAGGCCGATCCCGGAGTGGCGGTGCTCCTCGTTGTACCAGGTGAAGAAGCGGGTGCACCACGCACGGGCGTCCTCGAGGGAGCCGAAGCGGTCCGGGAAGTCATGCCGGTATTTCAGGGTCTTGTAGTGGCTCTCGCTGTAGGGGTTGTCGTTCGATGTCTTCGGTCTGGAGTGGGACTTGGTGACGCCGAGGCCGGCCATCATCTGGGCGACGTTCTGCGCGACCATCGGGGACCCACGGTCCGAGTGGATCGTCAACTGGCCAGGTCCGATGCCGTACTTGGCGATCGTCTCGGACAGGAACCGCTCGGCGAGGTCCTTGTTCTCATGGCCGGCGATCATCCAGCCAGTCGTATAGCGGCTGAAGATGTCGATGATGGTGTAGAGGCAGTAGTAGACGCCCTTGACCGGACCTTTCAGCTTCGTGATGTCCCAGCTCCAGACGCGGTTCGGGCCGTCGGCGACCAGTTCGGGCACCGCCCTTGGCGGGTGGACGGCCTGGCGGCGGCGCTCACGGACCTCGCCATGCCGTCGCAGGAGCCGGTACATCGTCGACTCCGAGCACAGGTAGACACCCCGGTCGAGGAGGATGGCGTAAATCTCGGCGGGTGCCATGTCGGCGAACTCCGTGGAATGGAGCACATCGAGGACCCGTATCTCCTCTTCGCGCGCGAGAGCGCGGGGGTGTCGGCGCCGTTCCCGCCGCGGCTTGGCCGGGGCGGGGCTTCGACGGTGTTGGCGGTAGTAGGTGGCACGGCTCACGCCGAGCGCCGCGCACGCCTGCACCCGCCCCACGAGGGGAGCGAGTTCTTCCAAGGCCTGGTCGCAGGCCGCCTCGAACACGGCCGCGGGATCGGCCATGGTCACGTGTTCTTCTCGCCGGTCCGGTCCGGGGCGCTGTCCGTGGCGAACTGGTCGAGCAGCGCGGAGAGTTTTCCCTGGACCTCGATGACAGTGCGGGCCTTCGCGAGATCGGCTTCCAGACGGGCCTTCTCCGCCTTCAGCTTCGCGATCTCCTTGTCCCTCGGGTCCGCCTTCGGCCGTCCGGCCGCCGCGGCGAACGCATCCAGGGCGCCCTTGTCCCGCTGCTGCCGCCACGTCGTGATCAACGACGAGTACAACCCCTCCCGCCGCAGCAGAGCACCCTTGCCCTTCTTGTCCAACGTCTCGTACTCCGCGAGGATCCTCGCCTTGTACTCCGCTGTATACCGGCGCGGACCGGACGAACGGGCCTCTACCTGCGGATCAGGGACCCCGTGGTCGTTTGTGCTGGCCACTCGGGCACTACTCCTTCTCCGCCCTCGACTCAATGAATCATCCAGTATGCCTGACTCGACCTACTTTGACAGAGAGGGGAACGCACCTTCTGGAGAACCCGCAGGTCAGAACCGATTCAGCGAGCCCTCATCGCGGACACAAGGAGGGCTCCCGGAGCACTCCGGGAGCCCTCACGGTCCGGATCTAGGATCTAGGAACAGGGAGCTAGGATCTACCCCTTCGGGGGGCGCGAGCGCCCCCGCGCCCCAGACCGTCTCAGTCGATGTCCTCATCGGTGAATACGTCGCCGCGTGTGCCGAGCGCCCGCCCTCCAGCGTCCTGGGACACCTCGGACGCGAGGTCAAGACTCTCCTCGCGGAAGGCATCAACCCCGACCGCATCCGGGCCGGACTGACCCGCCAGCGCACCAAGGGGCTGCATCCCAGCGTGCTGCCCAGCCTCGTCCACGAGGCGATGAACGCGACCCCGCACGGCGTCCCCCATCAGGCGTGGACGAACCCCGCCGACGCCGCCGCCTACGGAGGTGAACTCTGAGCACCACGACCGCCACAGGCACCCGCCCGCCCCAGTCCGTGGGCCCGCTGGTCGACCGCCTCGGTGCGATCCTCAACGCCCGTGGCATCGCTCCGGAGGCCGTCGCGGCGGCCCCGCCCGCCGAGCCGAACGCGGCACTGGAAACGGCAGCCGCCCGCATCCCCGCCCGCTACCGCACCGCTCTCGCCGGCAACCCCCAAATCACCGCATGGGTGGACGAGATCGCCCGCGCCGCACGCCCCGGCCCCGCCGGCGCCACCGGCATCTCCGAAGGCCCATCACTTCTGATCGCCGGCCCCACCGGCACCGGCAAAACCCACCAGGCGTACGGCGCCATCCGCGCCCTCCTCACCGCCAAAGTCCGGCTGCGCTGGGAGGCCGTCACCGCCGCCGACCTCTACGCCCGCCTCCGCCCCCGCTCCGGCCACGACTCCGAACGCGACCTGCAGTCCCTGGCCCGCAGCCCCCTGCTGCTCCTGGACGACCTCGGCGCGGCCAAAGCCAGCGAATGGACCGAGGAACTGACCTACCGGCTCATCAACCACCGGTACGACCACCTGCTCCCCACCCTCATCACCACCAACCTCCCCACCACCGAACTACGCGCCGCACTCGGCGACCGCGTCGCCTCCCGGCTCTCCGAGATGACCGAACGCGTCATCCTCACCGGCCCCGACCGCAGACGCCACACCCCAACCTGACCACACCGAAGCCGGTCCCCCGCCACATCGGGGACCAGAAAACTCCGACCGCCCGGGACCGTACGGGACCAGCACCGAGGACCACGCCGGGGCACAAGGGGACCGGTTCCCGTTTGGGGACGGTCCCCCTGACGGTCCGTCGGGGACAGTCCCACCGGGGACCGGTCCCCAAGTAGTTCGGGGATCGGTCCCCGCAAAGACGCAGGTCACCGCGCACACGGCCCCCAGAAAGCCGGTCCCCGAAACGGAACACCAGGCACGCGGACCGGGGACCGTCGCGGGGACCGGGGACCGGGGACCGTCGCGGGGACCGGGGACCGGGGACCGTCGCGGGGACCGGGGACCGTCGCGGAGACGTCGAGGCCCCCTCGGTCCCCACCCGCGGGACCAGGACACCAGCCGTCGGAAGCACGGTCCCCGAAGCAACGAACGGCGGGGACCGGTCCCCGCCACCCACCGGTCGCCCCAGAAGCAACCACGCCCAGTCCCGTGCCCGAGGTGCGTCTGCGCACGACCATCACGCCTCAACAGCCCCATCCCTCCCCGGACCACTTCCCCAGAGAGAGCCGATGCACCTGTCACACCACGAAGCCCCAGACCGCCCCAGCCTCAAGTCCTCCACCTCAGCCACAGGCGAAGCAAGTTGGAGGTTCGGACACTCCCCCGCGGGGGGAGCGTCCGAACCCGTCCCCGCCCCAGGGGTGGCGGGGACCGACCAGCGCCAGGGGGCGCCGGACGGGAAGGCTGCGACCGAGGGCGGATCACAGCCGGCCAAAGCCGGGCACAAGCGCCAAGCCAGGGGGAAGTCACGTCCGCGTGACAAGAAGCAGCGCCCCGCCCAGAGCGTCCGCCTCAACGAACGCGAACACGCTGTCATCCAGGCCGGCGCCGATGCCGTCGGCATGAGCGTCGCCGGATTCCTCGCCCACTCCGCGCTGGCCGCCGCCCGCGATCAGACCCGTACCGCCGCAATCATCGCCACCGACCACGACGTCCTCACCGAGCTGTTCGCCGCAGCACGAAGACTCGGCTGGGCCGGCAGCAACCTCAACCAGATGACCAAGGTCCTCAACTCCGGCGGCGACATCGCCCGCATCGAGGCAGCCCTCACCGACGTCCGCCGCGCGGCCATCGCCACCAGGGAAGCCGTCGAACGGATCAACAACCGCCAGAAGGACGGGGCCACTTGATCCCTCGCATCCACAAGCAAGGCAGCAGCACCCGCGGGCTGCTCAACTACCTCTACGGCAAAGGCACCCGCGACGAGCACGTCGACCCGCACCTGGTCGCCTCCTTCGACCACCTGATGGCACCCGACCCCGGCCGCGACCCCTCCGCGACGAAGGAAGACCTCCAGCGGCTTCTCGACCAGCCACTGCACCTCCTTGACGCAGACCAACGGCCCGACCAGCACGTGTGGCACTGCTCCGTCCGCACGGCAGCCACCGACCGCATCCTGAGCGACGAAGAATGGAAAGGGATCGCCCGCCGCATCGTGGCGGCCACCGGCATCGACCCCGGCGACGTAGACGACGCTGGCTGCCGGTGGGCCGCCGTCCGCCACGCCGACGACCACATCCACATCATCGCCACCCTCGTACGCGAGGACGGCCGCCGCCCCGACCACCACCGCTCCGGCCGACGCGCCCAAGCCGAATGCCGCCTGATCGAGAAGGAACTCGGCCTGCACCAGGTCGCGCCCGGGGACGGCACCGCCGCCAAGCGAGCCACCAGCGCCGAGCGGCACAAGGCCGAACGCACGGGCCGGGAACGCACGGCCCGTGAAGAACTGCGGGAGACCGTACGCCGTGCGGTGGCCGGCGCGACCGGACAGGAGGAGTTCTTCGACCGCCTGGCAGCCGCCGGTCTGCTGATCCGCAAGCGCGTCGCGCCCTCCGGCGACCTGCTCGGCTACAAGGTCGCCCTCCCCGACGACCGCAACAAGGACAACGAGCCGGTCTTCTACTCCGGTTCCACACTCGCACCCGATCTGTCCTTGCCCCGCATCCGCGAACGCTGGACCCTTCCCGCAGAAGCTGCCGCCGCAACGGACAATTCCGGGCCGGAGCAACCCGCCCTGCCGCCCGTGACGGGCCCCGCGTTCGCGCGACGCCGGGCCACCGCCGCCACCTGGCAGGCCCTGCTGATCATCGACCACGGCAGCAACGGCGCAGCGGCAGCCCAGATCGCCGCCGCCGGGGAGGTCCTGGACGCGCTCGCCAAGACCTCCGCCGCCCACACCCGCACCGAACTCCGTGAGGCGGCCTTCGCGTTCGAGCGGGCCGGCCGCTCCCACATCAGAGCCGTACGCGGGCACGACCGAGCTCTGCGCCAGGCCGCCCGCGATCTCGTCCACAGCGGCCCCGCACTCGGCCGCGGCGAAGACGGCGCCACCACCGCCATGCTCATCGACATGGTCTTCTTCCTCGCCATCGCTGCAGCGAACTGGCACGCCAAGAGGCACCACAGCCAGCAGGCCGCCACCGCCCGACAGGCCGCCGAACACCTGCGCGCCGCCTACCAGGCCGCCGGCACCGAGCCCATGGCCGCCCTCTGCCAGCACGGCCATCGACTGGCCCCGCATATCCGGCAGCGGCAGACCGGCCTTCTCCAGCAGGTACTGCCAGAGCTGGCCGAACAGGTTCTGGCCGAGGCTGGCTGGCCCGCCCTGGCCGCCACCCTCGACGACGCACACAGAGCCGGCCACGATCCGGCCGCCCTCCTGGCCGAAGCCGCCCCACGGCGCGAGCTCGACACCGCCGACTCCGTCAGCGACGTACTGGTATGGCGCCTGCGCCGCAGCGCACACCTGCCCGCCCTGCCCGAAAACCCCCACGCCACACCCGCCCGAGACCACCGGCACAACCCGTCGTCGACCGCCCCACCGCGCAACCGGCGCCCGACGTAACGAACGACTCCAGCCGTCGGCGCTGACCGGGAAGGAAGCGGCGGAACATAGCCGACGATCGCCGGTTGGGCAAACCGGCGATCCTCCGGACCATTGATATCCACACCCACCCGACTCCAACAAGGAGCACCCGTATGCCCGAAACCAACATCCGGCCCCGCCCCGACATCGTCGCCCTCCTGTGCGACGCGGACTTCAAGCGCCGATCCGACACCAGCACGTACAGCCACCGCGACGGACGCCCGTTCAGCAAGGAGGAACAAGCCCTCGCCTTCACCGCCACCCGCGTCGAGCTCGAAGAGGTGCACGAACAGCTCGCGCGGTACCGCGAGCACCAGCGCACGCGGGAGGAAGCACCGGAAGCCTTTCAGCGCTTCCTCGCCCCGTTCATGGAACAGCTCACCGAGAAGAACCTCGGCAACACCGTCCAGCTCATGAGCGAGAACGACCGGACCGAGTTCAACCGGCTGCTCGGCCTCATGCTCGACTCGATTCGGCCCTTCGCCCCGAACACCTTCTGACGACTGGCGTACGAGCAGCTCGGCCGTCCGGCGTGAGCGGCAAGGTTCGACGAGACGTGCCTGCCTGATCGTGGTCGCGCGCCCGTGGGCAAGGTTCGTCGGGAGCGTGAGCCACTGCTGGCGACCGGGATCGTCCAGGGCGGCGAGGCGGGCTCGGTGCTGGTAGTCGCGCCGGGCGAACTGCACGTCGTCGAGGACGATCCAGCGGTCGGCGGCGAAGAGCTTCGCCAACGTGGACAGCCGTGGGAACAGGTTCGGTTGATGGATGGCGCACACCCCGCCCGACGGGCTGAGGCGGGATGGCTCAGTTACTGATGAGGCGGCTGTCGAAGCCGGCGCCCAGGAGGCGCTCGTAGGCGTCATGCACATCCCTCGGTACGTCCTGCTCGACGGCGAAGCCGAGCTTCGGGTACTCGATCACCCGTTGCAGGTCACCGACGAGCATGTCGACGACGAGCTTCTCGTCGCCGATGGACTTGATGTAGTCGTCCAGTTCCAGCGGCTCGGAGGCGCAGACGACCTCGGCCTCCGGCCACAACTTGCGGCACGTCGCGTACGAACGGCGCTCCATGTACGGCTTGGAGATCAGCAGGAGTGACTCGACTTCCACTCCGGTCTCGGCCAGCAGCGCGCGGGAGAACGTGATGTTCTGGCCGGTGTTCGCCGCCTGAGCCTCGACGAGAATCGCCTCGTCCGGCACCCTCAGGCTCAGGGCATGCTCGCGGTAGTGGACAGCCTCGCCGCGCGGGAAGCGGGCGCGGGTGGTGGGGCTGTTGCCCCCGCTGAAGACCACGACCGGGAAGAGGCCGGCGCGGTACAGATCGGCGGCCGCGGTGGCCACCCCGAGGTCGTGGCTTCCCAGGCCGATCGCGGCCGAGCAGGGGCGTCGTTCGTGGCCCATCCCGTGGTAGGTCCAGATCAGCGTCGCGTCGTGGAACTGCTCGTCGGTGAGCTGGCGCTGCTCGTGCTCCGGCACTGGCACTCCCTGGCTCATCCCTGCTGACCCTTTCGGATGCCCTCGATGCTGCGCAGCTGGTGGCTCAGCCCGTACTGCCGGGCCACCTGTGCCGCCTGGTCGAGGACGGACAGCCCATCCTTCCGGGTCGCAGCGCCTTCACCGACCCGGCCGCACGCGCCACAGACCTCATCCGTCTCCGCACCACCTCCGGCCTGCTACCGACCTCCAGGCCGCTGGCTGCAGCAGCCTCGAACAACCTCGGCGAACGGCTCGCCTGACCCGCCCGCGCCACAACCGGACCTGCGCCTGCCTCATCACTACGCTGAGCTCCGGGACATCCCACGGCACCGCCCACGATCGATCGGGAGACCATGGCGCTCGACCTCGACACCGACCGCATCCACCAGCTCCTCCAGGACGGGGTCCGCGACAAGGTCTACCCCGGCGCCGTTTGGGCCGTCGGCGGCGGCCAGGGCACGTCCACGAGCGGCACCGTCGGATTCCTCGACCCCGCCCGTCCCGACGAACCGATGCGTCCCGACACCGTCTTCGACGTCGCCAGCCTCACCAAGGTCCTCGCCGTGTGGTCGACCATCGGTAGCCTCGTCGAGGACGGCAAGCTCCAACTCGACTTCCCCTTGGGCGACTTCTGGACCGAGGTGACCGGCCACCCCCTGGGCACGGTCACCGCCCGCCACCTGCTCACCCACACAGCCGGCGTCCCGCTCCGGGCCAACCTCAGGAACCTGTACGGCAGCGACCCCCAGGACGTCCGCGACGGCGTCCTCCGCGAAGCCCTGCACCGCCCACCCGGCGAAGCCGTGGAGTACACCGACCGCGCCGCACTCATCCTCGGCTACCTCGCCGAACACCTCTCCGGCCTGAGCCTCGGCGACCTCGCCGCCACCCGCGTGTGGCAACCCTTGGGCATGGCGCGAACCGGCTACGGGCCACTGCCCGCCGACGCTGCGGCCCTCTGCGCACCGACCGAACTAGACGAAGGCACGGGAACGCACCTCAAGGGGGTCGCCCACGACTTCTCCGCACGACTCCTGGGCGGGACGTGCGGCATCGCGGGCGTATTCTCCGTCCTCGACGACCTCGCCATCTTCCTGCGCCACCTCCTGACCCCGGCCGGGATCACCGAGCCCGCCGGGTTCGGCCGGGGCTGGGTCAAGGAGTCCCTGCGGATCCATACACAGGGACTGATTCCGCCCCGCGGCCTGTTCTGGCATCCGGCCCCGGGCACGGCACACGAAGTCGACGATGTCTGGGTGCACTACGGCTTCACCGGAACCGGCATGTGGATCTCCCCGAAGAGGAACCAGTGGGCGGTCCTGCTGACGAACAAGCTCTTCTACACCCGGGACCGGGAGCCCCTCACCCGGATCCGCAACGCTTTCCGCTCCCTCGCCGTCACCTGAGCCGACCCGCCGGACTGCACGCAACAGGCTTCCCGGTCTGGCCGGCAAGTGCTCGCCAACTGGCTTCTGATCGTCGGGCGCGAGCGCCGATGCGCACTTGCGTGCGCTCGCACCCGGCTTCGTACGGTGCCCAGTCATGTCAGCATCCACGGAAGAGGTCCTCGCCCGGCTGCGCCGGAAGCTCCCCGTCCACATCAGTTCGACCACCACTCTGGTGACCGACACGGACAAGGCGGCCGCCGCCATCGACCGGCAGCGCGTACGCAAGAAGGATGGCCAGCAGCCCAGTGCCCGCAAGCCCGATCTACGACCGATGCGAGGCGCCGACCGTGAGGACCTCGTCCTCACGCCCTGGGAATTACTCGGCGTCTTCGCCCGGGCCACCACGCTGGCTCGCCAGGGGCGCGGCAGGGGGCTGGCCGAACACTGGCAGGGGCTGAAGTACTGCCAGGCCATGGCCGCCGGCGCCGACGCCGACGGCCATCTGGCCCTCACCGACGAGGGGCAGAGCCCGGAACTCTCCTACAGGGCCATGCAGGCACGGGAGTTGGGACGCGCCTTCGGCCTCGCGGTCGCGGAGCGGGCCGTTCGGAACCGATTCCCGGACCACATGGTCTCCACCCTCGACGCGGAGGCGGTACTGCTGGCGGGCTTCGCGCGTTCCGGGCCACGGCCGACCCTGGGCGCCCGGCCACGGCCCGACTTCTTCATCGAAGCGTGGCGGCCGGGTGACCCGTCCCGCGTCTTCGCCGTGACGGTCAACGGAAACCACCAGATCGCCAACAAGCGCACCGGCAAGGCCGACCGCTCGGCGTTCAAGCAACTGGCCAGGGGCAGCGAGCGCGCCGAACACTTCCACCTCGCCGAGTGGGACTCCACACCGTGCCTCCTGATGTCCACCGAACTGCTCGCGAAGGAAGGCATCACGGTCAACGCACTGCAAGCACCCGGGAAAGGGCTGTTACCGGCAAGGCCGGATGCGGGGAAGAGGAGCGCGGACGCCGTACTGGGGGAACGGAACCCCCCGTACGCCGGCGCCGTGCGCGTACCCGCCACCGACGGCCGCAGGGAACGCATCCAGGACGGGTTCCTCATCCCCCGCAAGGACATGGACTGGTTCGGGCAGTTGTTGGCACGCACCGGAGCCGCGGCACAACTGGCGTTCGCCGGGGCGGGCACCGAGATCGCCCAGTACCTGACCACCGGCCAAGGCCACAAGCACTACGAGCAGCAGACGTTCGCCGGCTCGGCCAGCGTCCGGGACGCCCGGCACAAGATCGGCGCTGCGTGGTTCGTCGGCACCGACCAGGTGTTCCGCCTCAACCACGTCCGCGTGGAGGCGTTCTCCGGAATCGCCGAGGAGCTGTACGAGCTCTTGGTAAAGGGGCAGGTCGAAGCGTACCGACACCGGGCCTACGACCTGCGCGACACCTTTTCGACCGGCACGACGGCCCCGAACTGGGGCCCTGTCTCCTTCGCCGACGACGGCACCGTCATGGCGCTGCGCGTCCTCCCTGCGAGAGACGACATGAGCGGTTCCTGAACACTGGCTCTCCAACACCGAACACACTTAGACTCTTCGGCCCCTCGCCCCATGCCCGCTTACCGCAAAGATGCGATCGGCATCCGCGTGCCCTGCGTGTCGGTCAAGCGTCCCACTCCGGATACCGGCTTAAGTCCTGGCAAGTTTGGGCAAGTTCCTGGCTCGGCAGCCCAGTCACGGGCAAGCTCTGGCACAGAAATCCTTAATCGGTATCCGAGGAGGACATCATGGCTCTACGCAAGCTCGGCAAGGACCCGGAGAGTCCCAGTGGCGGCTCGCCCACCGTCTACCTCGACGAGGAGAAGGACAGCTACCTCATACAAGGGTGGAAGGTGGAGGACGCCGAGCGCCTCGGGCAGATGGACATCCCCAGGCACGAGTCGGTGGTGGAGATCCCCCGTCGCATGGTGCAGTTCTTCTTGGAGGTGAAGCAGGATGACGAGGCCCCCGACGTTTGAGGAACTGTTCCGTGACTGCCAGGTGACGGCTGTTCATCTGGAGATGCGCGACGCCTACATGAAGTCGGACCCGGCCTTCGTCGACTGGCAGGCCGGTGAATTCCTCGATCCCGCCGAGCGCTGGGCCGACTGGCACGCCATCGTCACGGAGGCGACCTCGCGAGGCGTCGAGGTTCGACGTGCCCGTGTCGTATCGACACCGGTCAGTGAGTACATTCGCTTCGAGTACGACGTGACGGACGGGCTGAACATCGCGGCCGGCGAAAGCGTGCGATGGCTCTCACGGCGCCACGCGACCGACATCGCACTTCCGGGCAACGACTTCTGGCTGTTCGACTCCCGCCTCGTACTCGTCAACCACTTCGACGGCGAGGGCGAGAACATGGAGGTCGAACTCACGGAAGACCCTGCGGTGGCGAAGCTCTGCGAATCGGCCTTCGAGGCCGTGTGGCAACGCGCGACGCCACACGCGACGTTCGAGCTGGTCTGACAGCCCGGACAGCGCCGTCGCACCGACATGACATCGCCGTCTTCAAGCGTCCAGGAAGCCCGCAAGGCGCTCGGACAACGCATCGCCGAGATCCGGAAAGCGGCCGGACTCACCAAGCGCGCGCTGGCCCAAAGCCTGGGTTGGCACGAGTCCAAGGCTTCGCGCTTCGAGAGCGGCGCCCGCGCGCCCTCGGAGCACGACCTTCGCGACTGGTGTTCAGCGTGCGGCGCGGAGGGCGAGGCCGAGGATCTCATCTCGACAGCTCGTGGAATTGAGGGCATGCACGTCGAGTGGCGCAAGATGGAGCGCCACGGGCTCAAGTGGGCACAGGAATCTGTTCTTCCTCTGTGGGAACGCACCGAGCGCTTTCGCATTTACTCGCCCTGGCTCATCCCCGGCCCCGTACAGACGGCCTCGTACATCACCGCCCTTCTGACGTCCATTCGTGACCGCCGAGGGCTCATCGACGATGTGCCGGCAGCCGTCAAGGTGCGCGTGGAGAAGCAACAGGTCGTCTACGGGAACCACAAGTTCGCCATCCTCCTGGAGGAAGGCGTTCTGCGGTACCGCATCGGCGGCACCGACGTGATGGCGGGCCAACTCGGCTACCTCCTCAGCGCCATGGCGCTCCCGTCGGTGAGCATCGGCATCATCCCCCAGGACGCCGACCGTTCGGGCCTCTGGCCCGTCGAGGGATTCTTCCTTTACGACGACGAGTTGGTGAACGTCGAACTGATCTCGGCCCATCTCAGTGTCGTCCAAAAACACGAACTTGCCATGTATGCCAAAACGTTCAGCGAGCTGGCCGAACTTGCCGTCCACGGCCCCGCGGCACGTGAACTCATCACCGCCGCCATCGAATCTCTGGGGTGAATGCCCGGCAAGTTCCGGCACACTCGTAGAGCCTTACCCAACTCCCTTCCTAGCTTTACAGGCACAGCTGAAATCGTGCTCCGGAAGGGCCAGTAATGACTGTGGCAAGTACGGGCAAGACGTTCGAGGCGGCCGAGGACGACGACGCCTCCATCGACGTGGAAACGATCTCCTCGCGAACGCATACCGTCCTCGGCCTGCGAATGGACACCACGACCCGCGCAGCGATGGACAGGCATCTGCCGGCGATCGCTGGTCACCTGAATCGGTTGCTCCGCGAGGACCTGGGCGCCGACGACGACAGCGAGGTGCGGCAACTGCTCCGCGAGGGGACCATGCTGGTCGACCTAACGAACCGACCGACCGCCGAGACGCCTACCTTCGGGACGTACTTCTACCTCCGCGGTGTCGCCCTTGTGACGCGGCGCCTGCTGTGGATCTACTCCGAGCGGAACGGGCTGGATGCCCCGTGAGCGTCAAGGGCGACCAGATCGTTCGGGAACTCTCCCACTACATCTATGAGCATCCCGCCGACAGGATGGCGCTGATGCCGGTCTACGACGCGGCCCGCGACCACTCCAAGCGGCGAGTCTGCACCCACGACCGGCGCTGCCCTCTGGTGGTCACGGGAGCCGTCGTCGTCGACGAGCACAATCGAGTCCTGTGCCTGAGGCACGGCGGAAGCTATGCCCTCGCGGAGGCGGAACCGGAGGACACGGACGACTCCCTGAGCGAGGCGGCCCGGCGCCTGCTGGCCGAGGAGGTCGGCATCCGGGACGTGTGGACACAGCCCGGCGCCGAGGGCCCCTTCCTGGTCGACGTGACCCTGCCGGGGCAGCACAGGTACGGCCCCCGCCTCCGGGTCGGCGTCCGTTACCTCTTCCGGGCCCATTCGGGCGCGGTCCTCCCTTCGATGATCGAGACGGGCGCAGCGGCCTGGGTGCCCCTCACCGAGATAGGCGTCCCGTCGGTCCGCAATCGCGTGGAGCAGCACCTGAGCGGGATCCGATGAGTCCCCGAAACGAACAACTCGCCTACGTGGTGAGCCTCATCGCGATCGGCGGCTCTCTCCTGCTCGGAATCTGGAGGAGCTGATGTACGAGCGAAGGGCCAAGGAGCCGCCCTCTATACCGCCTCCACCTCCGCCTCGCGGAACCATGGGAAGCACCCGGCCGCCGAGCGATGTCCGCGTCGGTGACTTCGTCTACCTCGACGGCGTGTACCGGCGGGTCCGGGACATGCGGTCGGCCGGCACCGCGGCCCACCGCGTACTGATCTTTGCCGGGCGGGAGCCCTGGGTCATGCGGAAGGCCCGGACCACGTACCGGTCCATCGACTTCCGCTGATCCCTGCCTCGTTCGGGCACCGCGTCATCACTCTCACCTCACCATGCGAGGAGCTTTGCCATGCGCTTTCGCAAGATCCATGGCGCCGGAAACGACTTCGTCCTGCTCTCCGACCTCGGCCCGGACGGCGACAACGAGTGGCCCAAGGAGGCGGAACGCCTGTGTGCCAGGCGCACCGGCGTAGGTGCGGACGGCCTCGTCATCAGCAGGCTGATCAGCGACCGCCCGGCCGTCCTCGAAGTCACCTGCTTCAACGCGGACGGCTCGATCGCGACCATGTGCGGCAACGCCCTGCGGTGCTGCGCCTGGGCCGCCCACCGCGATCACGGCTTCCAGCGGATGAGCCTTCGCATGGCCGGCGTGGTGCACGAGGCGGTCGTGTCCGACGACTCCGTCTGGGTCACGGCCGAGGTCGGCGCAGTTCTCCCTCGACGCTTGCAAACCGTCATCAACGGCAGGCCGACCTGGTTCGACAGCGCCCACACCGGCACGGAACACGTCGTAGCCGTCGTGGACGACGTGGACGCCATCGACGCGGAAATGGTCGGGCGCCTCGTCCGCCACCACACCGACCTTGCCCCACTGGGGACGAACGTCAACTTCGTCCAGTCCATCGGCAACCAGGCGCTGAAGATCCGCACCTACGAACGCGGCGTCGAGGCGGAAACCCTGTCGTGCGGAAGCGGGGCAGTCGCAGCCGTCGTCGTCGCCACCATGCGTGGACTCGTCGCCCGGCGTGCCGTCACCGTCCACAACCGAGCCGGTGAACCGCTCACGGTCCGGCCCCATGACGCCCGGCCGAACCGAACTCACTGGGTCGGCGGTCCTGTCACGAACACCTTCGAAGGGGTACTCGCATGACTCTCTTCCTCAACCCCAGCTCGGGCCTCGCGGTGCAGAAAGCCGCCGAAGAGCTTCGTGACTGGGGCCAGAACCGCCACGGCCTCGGCGTCGCCCTCATCTACGGGCCCGTGTCCGCCGAGGACCGGCTCTACCACTCGAAGTGCCCCGTCGAACAGCGCTCCGTCACCGCCCTGACCGAAGCCCTGAATGAGATCGGCGCCCGATGGAAGGTGCTGAACCCCTGCGAGCCCGACTTCGTCACGGAGCTCGTCGAATACGACGTCGCCCTCTCCAACCTGCACGGCCCGTACGGCGAGGACGGCCGGCTGCAGGGCCTGCTCGACTACCTGCGCGTGCCCTACTGCGGCAGCGGAGTCGCGGCATCCGCCGTGGCCGCCGACAAGATCCTCTGCAAGCGGGTCATGCTCACCCTCGGCGTCCCTACACCCGGCTGGCACGTCTGGTCCGGCGGCCCAATGACCTGGAACGGGCGTCCCGTGATGGTCAAGCCGCCCTTCGGCGGGTCCAGCGTGGGCATGAGCCTCGTACGCGATGCGGCGGACCTGCCCGGCGCGCTGGCGGACGCCGCCGACGACGAGGGCGCGCCAGTGCTCATCGAGGAGTACGTGGCCGGCACGCCAATGACGATGGGGCTGCTGGAGCTGCCGGGCGGCTCGATCGTCGCCTTCCCGCCGCTGGCCACCGAGGCCGCCGAAGCGGACTTCTACGACGCCGACACGAAGCTCGACGTGGACTCCCGGGGCAGGGTAACCGTACGTGCCGCCGACCTGGCTCCCGCCGTGCTGGACAAGATCACCGAGCACGTCCGGACGCTGTGGGACGGACTCGGGTTACGCGGTTCGGCACGCATCGACTTCATCCTCACCGAGGACTTCGAGCCGTACACGCTGGAGGTCAACACCACGCCGGGCATGTCCCGTGACAGCAACTTCGCGGTCGGAGCGGCGATGGTCGGACTCACGCACACGGATGTCGTATTGGCCATGCTGCACGAGGCCCTGGCCCGCCCGCCATACGATGGCCCCCTGCCCACTCCCGCGTTCTCCAGCACCACACGGGCTCGGGAGGCTGCCGTCTCGCCGTAGGAGCCCGCCGCTGTGCCGCGCGTCCACGATGTCCCCATGTGCCGTCAGCTCATCGCCCCCGCCGAGTGGGATCTGCACGGAGGATGGGCGCTCGGGGACAGGATCCAATGGTCCAACCGGGCGTGCGGCCTGGCGTCTCTGAGAATGATCCTGCTCGCCTACGGGCGCGAGGCACCCACGGTCACGGAACTCCTGAAACTCGCGGTCAAGAATGAGGTCCTGACCCCGCGTGGAGCAATCCACGCGGGGATCGCGAGCCTGGCGACCGACCTCGGAGTCTCCTCGACCGCCGAGCCCGTCCCGGTCGAGGACCTGACGAGACGGCTCGACGACGCTCCGCTCATCGTGTCCGTGACCGAGCAGTTCCCCGACGACGGCCGCGCCGGCGGCCACCTCGTCATCCTCAGCGGCTACGAGGACGGCCCCGACCCGACGATCCGCTTCCGAGACCCGTCGGCCTGGGGCCAGACGCACGACCGAATCCCCCTCAGCCGCGTATCCGCCTCCTACACCGGCCGCGCGATCACCTTCGCGCCCCTCATCCACAACGGAGAGTCTTGATGACCGAGGCAGACGGCGACACGACCGAGGCCACAGGCGGCCGAAGGATCGCCGTACTCGGAGAGATGCTGGAACTGGGCGACCAAGCCGTCGAAGCCCACCGCAAGGTCGGACGCATGGCCGCCGAGAACGGCGTCGATCTCGTCGTGGCGGTCGGCAACGCTCTCGCCAAGCAACTCGCCCTCGCGGCGGGAGCCGCGGGCGTGCCGGACATCGCGATGGTCGGCGACAACGCGACCGCCGCCGCCTACCTGAAGTCCATCATCCGCTCCGGCGACGTCGTTCTGGTGAAGGCGTCCCGCGGTGGACAGCTCTGGCAGATCGCGCAGGCACTCGCAGGGCAACCTATTACGGGGCTGTGAGCCGTGCCTTCCACACCGCCCAGACCCGAAGTTCTCTGATGTCGGCGCTGCACGCGGGCGAGGTGGCGCCGTACAGCTCATGCGACTGGCCGCGCCTCGGCGCGCTCATCGGGCGGCTCCGGACGGTGCCAGCGCAGGTGGTGGTGGTTGTCGGGTGCAATCTGGCGGGGTCGGCCTGTGGCTGGCCCCGGGCTCTGCACGTCAGTGTGATCGACGTGAATGTCTCGCCGCCGACGGTCCGTATCGCCGCCGCCCGTGCGCCGGAGTTCGGAGTACCGGGCAGCCGGGCGCAGTTCCCCGTGGGGAAGCTGGAGGCGACCGGATTGGGGTGGCTCGGTGGACGGGGTGGTGTGTCGACGCGATGGCGAACGCCGACGCCCCCGTCCAGCCGCTCGGCGAGCTGGCCCAGGTCGTACGGACCGGCGGCCGCCTGGCGATGACGCGGGCCAGCCCTGGAGATGGTCGGCAAGACCGGATCGTGGAGCAGAACGAGCGTCAAATGAGCGTCAAGACACCTCGGAGAGCGTCATTTCAGCGTCAAGATATCGCCCGTAACGCCCACACTGCACATACCGCACACCACCCGAACCCGCAGGTCAGTCGCCCTTCTTCATCGGCTCCAGGATCGCCACGCACTCCACGTGGTGGGTCATCGGGAACAGGTCGAACGCCCGCAGCGTCCGCACCTTGTAGCCGCCGTCGCGGAAGTACGCGATGTCGCGGGCCAGCGCCGCCGGGTCGCAGGCCACGTAGGCGATCTTGCGCGCGCCCAGCGATGACAGCTGTTCGACCGTCTTCTTGCCCGCGCCCGCGCGGGGCGGGTCCAGGACGATGAGGTCGACCTCGGTGATGCCGGTGCGCGGGAGGACCGCCTCGACCTTGCCCTGTTCGATGCGGACGCGGTCGAAGGCGGCGAGGTTGTGCCGGGCGTCCTCCACCGCGCGCTTCCCCGACTCGATGCCGAGGACCGCGCCCTGGTCGCCGAGCCGGTCCGCGAGGGCGCCCGCGAAGAGGCCGACACCGCAGTACAGGTCGAGCGCCATGTCGCCCTTGCGCGGCAGCAGGCCCTGCATGACCGCCTTGACGAGGGTGTCGGCGGCCATCGGGTGGACCTGCCAGAAGCCGCCGCTGCCGACCCGGTAGGTGCGGCCGTCGGCACGCTCACGCACGAACCCGCGGCCGTGGACGCGGTGGATGCCGCCGTCGTTCTCCTCGACACGCATCACGGAGACCGGCTTGTCGAGTTCGACGAGCGGCAGACGGGCACCGGGACGGGGTTCGAGAATCACCATGCGGTCCTGGGAGCCCGTCGCGGCGATCGCCTCGACGGAGGCCATGCCGGACCAGTCGCGCTCCTCGATGCCGAGTTCGGTGACCCCCGGGGCGGCGATCATGCAGCGCTCGATGGGCTCGACCTCGTGCGAGCGGTGGCGGCGCAGTCCGGCGTTGCCGTCCACGTCGACCGCGTACTGGACGCGCGTGCGCCAGGCCGGAACCTCGCCCGCGGGCAGCTTGTCGCCCTCGGCGGGCATCACCGTGCCGTCCCAGCCGGCCTCCTCGGGCGTGAGGCCCGCGAGGCGCTGCAACTGCTCGGCGATGACCTCGCCCTTGAGACGGCGCTGCGCACCGGGCTTGGCGTGCTGCCAGTCGCAGCCGCCGCAGCGACCGGGACCCGCGTAGGGGCAGGGCGCCTCGACGCGGTCCTTGGAGGCGTCGATGATCCGCACAGCGTCGGCGCGCAGGAACCGTGCGCCCTCCTCGCCCTCGGTCACCCGGGCCACGACGCGCTCACCGGGCAGCGCGTGCCGGACGAAGAGGACCTGGCCCTCGTCCGTCCGGGCGATGCAGTGCCCGCCGTGCGCCACGGGGCCGATCTCGACCTCGTACTCGTCCCCCACCAGCGACTTCTTCGGTTCTGCCTGCATGGTGGGGTGACTCCAGATGAGAAGGGGGAAACGGCCGGACAACAGCCCACCAGTCTACGTGCTTCCGGTGCGCTTCCCGCGCCCGTCGATTTTCGGGCCGCGCTCCTTCGGCCGCCAGTTCTCCGGGCTCGGCTCCTTCGGCCGCTAGTTCTTCGGGCTGTGCTCCTTGTGCCGTTCGTGGGCCGGTCCCCGGCGCACCGCACCCGGCGCGTTCCAGTCCTGCCGCTTGCGGGCACGCAGCTTCGCGGCCTCGGAGGACTCCAGCTGGTAGGGCACCGAGGTGACCATGACGCCCGGCGTGAACAGCAGCCGGCCCTTGAGACGCAGGGCGCTCTGGTTGTGCAGCAGGTGCTCGTACCAGTGGCCGACCACGTACTCGGGGATGATCACGGAGACCGCGTCGCGCGGCGACTCCTTGCGCAGGCCCTTCACGTACTCGATGACCGGCCGGGTGATCTCGCGGTAGGGCGAGTCGAGGACCTTCAGCGGTACGTCGATGCCGCGCCGTTCCCACTCGTCGCGCAGCGTCTTGGTCTCGGCCGGGTCCACGTTGACGCTGAGCGCTTCGAGGGTGTCGGAGCGCAGCAGCTTGGCGTAGGCGAGGGCGCGCAGCGCCGGGCGGTGGATCTTGGAGACCAGCACGACGGAGTGGACGCGGGAGGGCCGGACGCTGTCGTCGGACGGTCCCTCGGGGGCGGCCAGTTCCTCCGAGACGCGGTCGTAGTGCTTACGGATCGCGGTCATCGTCGCATAGAAGATCACCATGCCGAGCAGGGCGACCCAGGCGCCGTGCGTGAACTTGGTGACCAGGACGACGACCAGGACCAGCCCGGTGAAGAAGGCGCCGAAGGTGTTGATCGCCCGGGAGCGGACCATGTGGCGCCGCTTGGCCTGGTCGGTCTCGGTGGCCAGGTGGCGGTTCCAGTGGCGGACCATGCCGGTCTGGCTGAGAGTGAAGGAGACGAACACGCCGACGATGTAGAGCTGGATCAGACGCGTCGAGTCGGCCCCGTAGATGATGACGAGCATGCTCGCGGCGCCGGCCAGGAGCACGATGCCGTTCGAGAAGGCCAGACGGTCGCCGCGGGTGTGCAGCTGGCGCGGCAGGTAGCGGTCCTGGGCGAGGATCGAACCGAGCAGCGGGAAGCCGTTGTACGCGGTGTTCGCGGCCAGGAACAGGACGAGCGCGGTGGCGGCGGCCAGCACGATGAACAGGAAGCTGCCCTTGCCGAACACGGCCTCGGCCACCTGGGAGATCACCGGGTTCTGGACGTAGTCGGCACCGACCGCCACGCCGTTGTGGATCAGGTCCGTGGCGGGGTTCTCGGCCATGCGCACCTTGGTGGTCATGGCCAGGGCGATGATGCCGCAGAACATGGTGACGGCGAGCAGGCCCATCGCCGCGAGCGTCGTCGCCGCGTTCTTCGACTTCGGCTTGCGGAAGGCGGGAACACCGTTGGAGATCGCCTCGACGCCGGTGAGCGCCGCACAGCCGGACGAGAAGGCGCGCAGCAGCAGGAAGACGAGGGCGAAGCCCGCGAGCCCCTGGTGCTCGGCCTTGATGTGGTAGTCGGCGGTCGGCGCATGCATGCTGTCGCCGAGCACGAGTCCGCGGAACGCGCCCCAGGCGATCATGATGAAGACGCCCGCGACGAATACGTACGTCGGAATGGCGAAGAGCTTTCCGGACTCCTTGACCCCGCGCAGGTTCATCAGCGTGAGCAGCACGATGACGGCGACCGCGCAGGCCACCTTGTGCTGCACCACGAAGGGAACCGCCGAGCCGAGGTTCTCGATGCCGGAGGCGATGGAGACGGCGACCGTGAGGACGTAGTCGACGAGCAGCGCGCTGGCGACGGTGAGGCCGGCCCGCGGACCGAGGTTGGTGGTGGCCACCTCGTAGTCGCCACCGCCGCTCGGGTACGCGTGCACGTTCTGGCGGTAGGACGCGACCACCGTGAACATCAGCACGACGACCGCGAGCGCGATCCAGGGGCTGAAGTGGTAGGCCGACACGCCCGCGATGGAGAGGACCAGCAATACCTCTCCGGGCGCGTACGCCACAGAGGAAAGCGGGTCGGATGCGAAGACGGGGAGGGCAATGCGCTTCGGCAGAAGCGTTTCACCCAACCGGTCACTGCGCAGTGCGCGCCCGATGAGGATCCGCTTGGGCACGTCGGTCAGTTTGGACACAACAGGGAATCGTAAGGGTTCGAACTGGCAGGCGCCCACCCGCCGTCCCTCTTCGGCACATCATCTGCTCTCCGGGTGAAAACCGGGCGGGCTCCGGCTGCGGATTCCGCGGCCCGGATGGTCCACGTGTCTATATGACAAAACCCTGTTCCCCGACCGCCCTGGAGGACCCATGCACCTGAGCGCGGAGCTCATCGGCGCCACCCTCGGACTGATCGGCCTCGGAATCCTGACTCTCGCGAGTGTCCGCAGCATCACACGGCGCTGAACCCTGCGTTCACCGGCGTTCCCGGAACGTTCCGCGAAAAACCGCAGGCGAACCTGCGCAAGGGTGCCCCCGGTCGACCGCGCGTGTGTAGCTTGGGCGACGGTCTGAGACCCTGTTTAGCCTGAGCCGTAACCATTCACATGCGGAAGGACGGTCGTGCACATCGTCATCATGGGCTGCGGAAGAGTGGGTTCCGCGCTTGCCCAGAACCTGGAGCAGCAGGGGCACACGGTCGCCGTGATCGACCAGGACCCCACCGCCTTCCGGCGGCTGGGCTCCGGGTTCGGCGGCCGTCGTGTCACCGGAGTCGGCTTCGACCAGGACACCCTGCGCGAGGCGGGCATCGAGGAGGCGGGCGCGTTCGCGGCGGTCTCCAGCGGTGACAACTCGAACATCATCGCCGCCCGGGTGGCCCGCGAGATGTTCGGCATCGAGAACGTCGCCGCACGCATCTACGACCCGCGCCGCGCCGAGGTCTACCAGCGCCTCGGCATTCCGACCGTCGCCACCGTCCGCTGGACGGCCGACCAGATGCTCCGCCGACTGCTCCCCTCGGGCGCCGAGCCGCTGTGGCGCGACCCCACGGGCGGTGTGCAGCTCGCCGAGGTGCACGCCTCCGCCACCTGGGTGGGCCACAAGATCAGCCGCCTCCAGGACGAGACGGGCGTGCGCGTCGCCTTCCTCACCCGGCTGGGTGAGGCGATCCTGTCCACCTCCCAGACGGTGCTGCAGGAGGGCGATCTCGTGCACGTGATGATGCGCACCGACGAGGTGGAAAAGGTCGAGGCGGCGTTCGCCAAGGGCCCTGAGGAAGAGGCGGGTCACTGATGAGAGTCGCCATTGCCGGTGCCGGTGCCGTGGGCCGCTCGATCGCGGGCGAACTGCTGGAGAACGGCCACGAGATCCTGCTGATCGACAAGGCGCCGACCGCCATCTCGGTCGAGCGCGTCCCGCAGGCGGAGTGGCTGCTCGCCGACGCCTGCGAGATCACCTCCCTGGACGAGGCAGCGCTGCAGCGCTGCAACGTGGTCATCGCGGCCACGGGAGACGACAAGGTCAACCTCGTCGTCTCGCTGCTCGCGAAGACCGAGTACGGGGTCCCGCGGGTCGTCGCCCGGGTGAACAACCCCAAGAACGAGTGGCTGTTCAACGAGTCCTGGGGCGTGGACGTCGCCGTCTCCACCCCGCGACTGATGTCGGCCCTCGTCGAGGAGGCCGTCAGCGTCGGCGACCTGGTGCGGCTGCTCCGCTTCAGCCACGGCGACGCCAACCTCGTCGAGCTGACCCTGCCGCCGGAGTCCGCCCTGGCGGGCACGACCGTCGGCGACGTCGCGTGGCCGGAGGACACCTCACTGGTGACCATCATCCGCGGCACCCGCGTCCTGACGCCCTCCCGGGAGGACTCCCTGGAGGCGGGCGACGAACTCCTCTTCGTGGCCGCCCAGGCCCGTGAGGAGCAGCTGGAGGACCTGCTGTCGGTGCGCCGCGACACGAACGCGACAAGCTAGTCGTTCCCGTCGGCGGTACGACGTCCCGCCGACGGGAGGACGTTCCGCGCGGCGGTACGACGAAGGGGGCGCCCGGAGATTTCTCCGGGCGCCCCCTTCGTCGTTGAACAGTCGTGTCGTCGTGGAACAGTCGTGCTCAGGCGTCCTGGGGCTTACGCCTCGCGGCGGTGCCGGGCCGGGGCCGCGGTTTCGCCGCGCTCCTGCGCGAGGGCGGCCTTGCGCTCCTTCTCGGCCTGCTCCTCGGCCTCCATCTCCGCGAACACGTCGATGGGCGGCGGCGCCTTGGCCAGGAAGACCCAGGTGAGCCAGACGGCGAGCAGGAACGGCGGGATCTTCAGGGCGATCAGGACCCAGCCGAACTGGGTGGTGTCGCCCCACCAGTAGAGCGGGAAGAGCACCGCGCACTTGGCGAGCAGGATCAGGCCCCAGGCCCAACTTGCCTTCGTGTACGCCTTCTTCCGACCGGGGTTGCGGGTACGCCAGGAGAGGTTCTCCTTGAAGACCGGGCCGAGCATCAAGCCGATCAGCGGTACACCCGCGAGGGTCGTGACGATATAGGCGACGGCGAGCCCGAGCGTGTACAGCATGCCCGGCAGGTAGAAGTCCTTCGCGTTGCCCGTCATCATCGCGAAGACCACACCGAAGGCGACGCCGAAGACACCGCTGAAGGCGTGCTTCACGGTGTCGCGGCGCACCAGGCGGACCACGACGAGCAGCAGGGACACGGCGAGGGCGGCGATCGCCGACCAGTGCAGATCCTTGTTGATCGTGAAGATGGTGACGAAGAGGAGGCCCGGCACCACCGTTTCGACCATGCCCCGCACGCCGCCGAACGCCTCGAAGAGTGCGGCCTCGGTCACCGCCCGCGCATCCTGCTGGGCGTCCTGGGCGTCTTCGGTCGGCTTGTCGAGCGACGTCACCGGCTACTCCCGTCCGAGGGGTCTGAGTTCGTACTTCGGATTGAACAACACCCTACGGCCCCGGCTCATCGAGATACGGCCGGAGGCGATCAGCTTGCGTCCGGGTTCGATGCCGACGATGGAGCGGCGGCCGAGCCAGACCACGTCCAGGGCGGCCGAGCCGTCGAACAGCTCGGCTTCCAGGGCCGGGACACCGGCCCGCGGCCGCAGAGTGACCGTGCGCAAGGTACCAGTAACCGTGACGATCTGCCGGTCGTGGCAGTCACCGATACGGGTGCAGCCCGCGGTCGCGGCGTCCTCCCGCAGCTCCTCGGACTCCAGGTCCTCCTGGGACGAGGAGAGCCGGTCCATCATGCGCCGGAAGCGGCCCGCCGGCTTTTCGGAACGAGGAACAGCACTCATACCGAAAGCGTACCGGGGGGCGTTGACAGCTACGTACCCGCGGCACCGTCACCCGAACCGGGCACGAACCCCCCTCGAACCGGCCCGCACACCGTCACTCGCACAGGTGACGCACGTCATCGCTCGAAGCGGTACCCCATCCCCGGCTCGGTGATGAAGTGCTTCGGGTGCGAGGGGTCCGCCTCCAGCTTGCGGCGCAGCTGAGCCATGTAGACCCGCAGGTAGTTCGTCTCCGTCCCGTACGACGGCCCCCAGACCTCCTGGAGCAGCTGTTTCTGGCTGACCAGACGCCCCGTGTTGCGGACCAGGACCTCCAGCAGGTGCCACTCCGTGGGGGTGAGGCGGACGTCGCGCCCGTCGCGGTGCACCTTCTTCGCCGCCAGGTCGACGGTGAACCCCGCGGTCTCCACGATCACGTCGTCCTCCTCGCCCCCGGTGGGCTCCGCTCTGCGGACGGCGGCGCGCAGCCGGGCGAGCAGCTCGTCCATGCCGAACGGCTTGGTGACGTAGTCGTCGGCCCCGGCGTCCAGCGCCTCGACCTTCTCGTCGGAGGAGTGCCGGGCGGACAGCACCAGAATCGGCACCCGGGTCCAGCCGCGCAGCCCCTTGATCACCTCGACCCCGTCCATGTCGGGCAGGCCGAGGTCGAGCACGACGACGTCGGGGTGGCGGGCGGCGGCGAGCTGGAGCGCGGTGGCTCCGTCGGGGGCCGCGTCGACCTCGTACTTGCGCGCCTTCAGGTTGATCACGAGGGCTCGGGTGATCTGCGGCTCGTCGTCGACCACGAGGACCCGGGTCATGAGGCCTGCCTTTCTGCGACTGCTGATCGGGCGGCCAGGTCGGGCCGGCGGTCCACCGCCCGCACCGTGAGCACCATGGTGAGTCCGCCGCCGGGAGTGTCCTCGGCGGTGAGGGTGCCGCCCATCGCCTCGGCGAAGCCGCGGGCGACCGCGAGGCCGAGGCCCACTCCGGTGCCGCGCGGGGCGTCTCCGTAGCGCTGGAAGGGCGCGAATATACGGTCCTTGGCCTCGTCCGGGACGCCGGGGCCGCGGTCCACGACGCGTACCTCCACCCGGTCGGCGATGGCGCTCGCGGCGACCAGGACCCGTTCGTCGACGTGGCTGTACTTGACGGCGTTCTCGACGAGGTTGGCGACGGCGCGCTCCAGGAGTCCGGCGTCGACGGCGACCATTGGCAGGCTCTCCGGGATCTCCAGGTCCACGCTGTCCTCGGGGACACCGCCGAGCGCCATCGGGACGACCTCGTCGAGGTCGATCTCGCGGATCAGCGGGGTGACAGTGCCGGTCTGGAGCCGGGACATGTCCAGGAGGTTGCCCACCAGGTGGTCGAGGCGGTCGGCGCCGTCCTCGATGCCTTCGAGGAGCTCGGCCCGGTCCTCGTCGGACCAGGCCACGTCGTCGGAGCGCAGGGACGACACCGCCGCCTTGATCCCGGCGAGCGGGGTGCGCAGGTCGTGGCTCACGGCGGCCAGCAGGGCGGTGCGGATGCGGTTGCCCTCGGCCAGTTCCTTGGCCTGGTCGGCCTCGTACTGAAGGCGCTGGCGGTCCAGGACCACCGCGGCCTGCGCGGCGAAGGCGGCCAGCACCCGGCGGTCGGAGGCGGGCAGCACCCGTCCGGACAGGGCGAGCGCCATGTGGTCGCCGACCGGCATGTCGACGTCGGCGTCCTCGGGGCGGGTCGAGGGCGCCGGTCCGACGCTGCCCGCGCACGTCCACGGGTCGACGTCGCCCGCCCGCTCCAGGAGCGCGACCGACTCCATCCCGAAGGTCTCCCGGACCCGCTCCAGCAAGGCTTCCAGGCTGGTCTCGCCACGCAGCACGCTGCCCGCCAGGAAGGAGAGGATCTCCGATTCGGCCCGCAGCCGCGCCGCCTGGTGGGTGCGGCGGGCCGCGAGGTCCACCACCGACGCCACGGAGACGGCGACGCCGACGAAGATCACGATGGCGACGATGTTCTTCGGGTCGGCGATGGTCAGCCGATGCAGGGGTGGTGTGTAGAAGTAGTTCAGCAGCAGGGAGCCGAAGGCCGCCGAGGCGAGAGCCGGGAGGAGACCGCCGAGCAGTGCGGCCGCGACCGTCACCGCCAGGAACAGCAGCATGTCGTTGGCGAGGCCGAGGTCGACCGTGTTCAGAAGCAGCGCCATCACCACGGGGCCGCCCACCCCGATCACCCAGCCCCAGATGATCCGGGAGCGCCCGAGCCGTGCCCCGCGTGCCACCGGAAGACCGCGCCCCTTGGCGACCTCTTCATGGGTGACGATGTGGACGTCCAGGTCGGGGCCGGACTCCCGGGCGACCGTGACGCCGACGCCCGGCCCGAAGACGTACTGCCAGGTCTTGCGGCGGGACGAGCCGAGCACGATCTGGGTGGCGTTGACGCCGCGCGCGAAGTCCAGCAGGGAGGCGGGTATGTCGTCGCCGACCACGTGGTGGAAGGTGCCGCCGAGGTCCTCGACCAGGGTGCGCTGGACGGCCAGCTCCTTCGGCGAGGCGGAGGTGAGCCCGTCGCTGCGGGCGATGTAGACGGCCATGACCTCGCCGCCCGCGCCCTTCTCGGCGAGCCGCGCGGCACGCCGGATCAGCGTCCGCCCCTCCGGACCGCCGGTCAGCCCGACGACGATCCGCTCCCGGGAGCCCCAGATCTTGGAGACCCGGTGCTCGCTGCGGTACTCGGTCAGATATTCGTCAACCCGGTCGGCGACCCACAGCAGCGCGAGCTCGCGCAGCGCCGTGAGATTGCCCGGACGGAAGTAGTTGGACAGAGCTGCGTCGACCTTGTCGGGCTTGTAGATGTTGCCGTGCGCCATCCGGCGGCGCAGCGCGGGCGGTGACATGTCGACCAGCTCGATCTGGTCCGCCCGCCGCACCACCTCGTCCGGCACGGTCTCGCGCTGTCGAACGCCCGTTATCGACTCGACGACATCGCCCAGTGACTCCAGGTGCTGGATGTTGACGGTGGAGACGACGTCGATGCCGGCGGCGAGCAGCTCCTCCACGTCCTGCCAGCGCTTGTCGTTGCGGGAGCCGGGCACGTTGGTGTGCGCCAGTTCGTCCACCAGGGCGACGGCCGGGGCCCGCCGGAGCACGGCGTCGACGTCCATCTCGGTGAAGACGCCGCCCCGGTACTCCAGCTCCTTGCGCGGCACCTGCTCCAGACCGTGCAGCATCACCTCGGTGCGCGGCCGGTGATGGTGCTCGACGAACGCCACCACGCAGTCCGTCCCGCGTTCGACGCGGCGATGCGCCTCGGAGAGCATCGCGTACGTCTTGCCGACGCCCGGTGCCGCACCGAGGTAGATCCGAAGCTTGCCGCGTCCCATGAGCCCTATTGTCTTCCTGTCACCGCTGTGTACGCAGCGTCGACCTTACGGCCAAGATTCCCGACGAAAGGGACGAGCGCCCGGCCGGCGAACGTCTTTGACGCAACCCTGATGCCCACACGCCCGCGTTCGCCCCCGCGCCCCCTGGGAGCCGTGGACCGGGCGTCCGTGTCGCGACCGGACGCCCGGTCCCTCGATGGTTCATCGGATGGGACCCCTGCTTCGGTTCACGCGGGATTGTCGCCGTGTGTCAGCGTCTCCCACGCCACGAAGAGGTTGTTGCTGCCGGCCGGGCGGTTCTGCTGGGTGAGCGTCTGGGTGTTGGTCATCGCGATGCCCAGGCGGTTGTGCAGCGCGTTGTAGCCCACCTCGGTGACCGGGCCGAGCCCGAGGTTCAGCGATCCCCCGCACAGCCAGCTCGGCACCGCCGTGCCCAGCTGGTACTTC
This sequence comes from Streptomyces sp. NPDC005784, assembly GCF_042871525.1. NCBI lineage: Bacteria > Bacillati > Actinomycetota > Actinomycetes > Kitasatosporales > Streptomycetaceae > Streptomyces > Streptomyces sp. NPDC005784. The sequence continues at coordinate 49,888 of NZ_JBIAIQ010000039.1, read as the reverse complement.
GACTGGAAGCCGAGCGCCTGGCGCAGCCGCTCGCCCACATCGGTGCCGTACAGGTCCTGCCCCTGGATGCGGCTGGTCTCGGCGATGTGCGAGATGGCCGAGATGCCGTAACCGGTGTGGGTGAAGTCGCGGCAGGTCTCCTGGGTGAGCCCGGTGACGAACGTGGACTGCCCCTGCCAGTAGCTGACGATCTTCGCGGTGGTGTCGAGGTTCTGGCTCGGCACGGTCTTCGGCACGGCGCCGTCGGTGGAGAGGTAGACGTACGCCGCCGTACGCGTCCGGAACTTCGCCATGGCCCTGTCGTACGACGTCTTGTCCTCCAGGAAGACGGAGATGCCGACCGCGGCCTCCATCATCGACAGTTCCCAGTTGCCGTTGGAGTTGGAGCCGTTGATGATCTCCGGCAGGTAGACGTCGCGCAGCATGGTCGCGAAGCGGCCGGAGTTCGCCCAGGAGCCGGTGTACGTGTACTTGATGATCTCGGCGGCCTTGGGCCAGGAAGAGCCGGCCCAGCCGGTCTGCAGGGGCGCGTTGCTGTTGGTGTGCGCCTTGATCACCGCGGACCAGGCGTCCATCAGCTCGATGGCCTTCTTGGCGTAGCGGTCGTCGCGGGTGACGTACCAGGCGAGGGCGTCGGTGTACGCGGCTATCGCGTCCTCGCGCTCGTCGGTGCAGCCGTAGTTCGGGTTGGAGTACGAGCCGCACTCGACGGTCGCGCGGGGCATGGGGGTGCGCGCGAGCGAGGCGTACTTGCTCGCCATCATCTGGTCGTAGGCGCCCTTCCAGGGCTGGGCGCCGGCCAGGACCTGGGTGCGGGCGAAGTCCAGCTGCCCCCTGGAGACGGTGACTCCGGGGTGGACGAAGGTGGCGGGCGCCGCGTCGGCCCGGTGCGCGCCGGGCCAGGACAGAAGGGTGCCCACGAGTGCGGCGGTCGCGGCGGCGACGGTGACGAGGAGAGCGGGGCGCCGTCTGCGGCGGTGCCGAGTGGGGGTGTCGGACATGCAGGAGCCATCCGTTCTTGTATGTGAACTACGCATGGGATGCTGAACAGCTGCGCTGGCCGGTGACCATAGGTACGGACCAGACTTCCGTCAAGGTCTGAAGAAAGACCCGCTGCTCAACTGCTGTTCACATACAAGAACCTGGCGGGGTGTGCCCCTGAAGGAACCCACACACAGGAAAGGGCCGCATCCCCTGGGGATGCGGCCCGCCTGTTGTCCGTTTGTCCGTCTAGTGGACTTCGGTGATCTCCGGTCCACGCTGCAGCTGCCCCATGCCGCCGGAGAAGCGGGAGCCGCTCTGGTCCTCCTGCTGAACACCCTCGGGGACCATCTGCGCGTCATTCGGCAGCTTCAGGACGATCGGGTCGCGCGGGGCCATCGGGCCCTCACCGCGGACGACGACCGTGTCCCGGAAGATCTGCTCCAGCAGACCCGCGGCCTGCGGCTGCACGGCACCCTGCCCGGAGATCACTCCGCGCAGGAACCAGCGGGGACCGTCCACGCCGACGAATCGCACGACCTGGAAACCGCCCGTGCCGTCCGGCAGCTGGACCGGTACCTGCGCCCGCAGCTCCCAGCCCAGCGGGCCCTCGACCTCGTCGATGACACCGCCCTGCTGGGTGATCCCGGAGGCGATCTCCTCGCGCACCTCGCCCCAGATGCCCTCGCGCTTGGGAGCGGCGAAGGCCTGGAGCTGCACGGCGCTGTCGTTGACGACGACGGTCGCCGCGACGATCGCGTCGCCCGCGACCTCGACCCGCAGCTCCATGCCATCGACTCCGGGCACGAAAAGACCACCCAGGTCCACCCGGCCCTCGGCCGGGTCACGGACCTCTTCACTGTCCCAGGGCCCGTCGGGACGCGGCTCGGGTTCGAGCCTCACGCGCTCGCGCTCCCCGTCCTCGTCCGCCTCAGTGTCGACGCCGTCGACGACCTGCTCGGCCTCGCCCGCCGCGTCCTCGGCGGCACTGCCCTTCTTGCGACGTCCGAACACGTCACTGTCCTTCCCGGTCGGATACGACCGACGCGTATCGATTCCCACCCGTTGTGCTGTCCACGGCGGCATGACCGCCGGTGGACCCGAAGCCCCCTGCGGCCCGCGCCGAATCGGGAAGTTCCGCCACCTCCTGGAAGCGAACCTTCTCGACTTGCTGGACGACCAGTTGAGCAATCCGGTCGAAGCGCTCGAACCGCACGGACTCGCGCGGATCGAGATTCACCACGATCACCTTGATCTCCCCACGGTACCCGGCATCCACCGTCCCCGGGGCATTCACGAGGGCGACTCCGCAGCGGGCGGCAAGGCCGGAACGCGGGTGCACGAAGGCCGCGTACCCCTCGGGCAGCGCGATGGACACGCCCGTCGGAAGCACGGCCCGTTCACCGGGCTTCAGCTCGCGGCTCTCGGTGGTGCGCAGATCGGCTCCCGCGTCACCGGGGTGCGCGTACTCGGGAAGCGGGACTTCCGGATCGACGCGCCGGATCAGCACGGCTACTTCTTGACTGGGCTCACGGGCCCCGGGACTGCGGGTCACGGGTTCACCTCGAAGGCACGGGCTCGCCGGATCTGGTCCGGGTCGTTCATCGCCGCACGGATCTCCTCCGGGCGGCCGTTGTCGATGAAGTGGTCGACCTTCACCTCGACGAAGAGGGCGTCCGCGCGGACGGCGACGGGCCCGTCGGGGCCGCCGATCCGTCCGGTGGCGGTGCAGTAGATCTTCCGGCCGGCCACCGCGGTGACCTCGGCCTCCAGGTACAGCACGGTGTCGACGGGTACAGGGCGCCGGAAGTCGGTCTCCAGGCGGCCCGTCACGGCGATCGTGCGCAGCAGCCAGTTCAGCGATCCGAGCGTCTCGTCGAGCGCGGTGGCGAGAACGCCGCCGTGCGCGAGACCGGGGGCACCCTGATGGACGGGCCGCACGGTGAACTCCGCCGTGACCCGGACCCCGTCGCCCGCGCGGGCCTCCAGATGGAGTCCGTGGGACTGCCCCTCACCGCACCCGAAACACTGTTCGTAATGTGCTCCGAGGAGCTCTCCGGGGGCAGGCGCGTCGGGGTGCCGCACCGGCGCGACGGCGTCGGCGGGAGGCGTCAGAGCTGCGGAAGTACCACTCACAGCCGCAGACCTTACCCGCGCGTCCACCAAGTCTTCGCACCGTGCCAAGCTTGGCCACATGCAGCTTTCCGCCTCCCCGTACGAAGAACGCCTCACCGCACCCCGGTCGTGGTGGCTGATCAGCTTCCTGGCCGGGGTCGCGCTGGCCCTGGTCTTCCTCCCGTTCGGCACGCTGCCGATGCTCGGAGCGCTGGTCGGCGGCACCGCGTTCGCGGGGGTCGCGGCCAGTGCGTACGGCTCGATCCGCATCCGCGTGGTCGGTGACTCGCTGATCGCCGGCGACGCGAAAATCCCGGTCTCGGCCCTCGGTGACACGGAGATCATGGACCAGGAGGAGGCACGCGCCTGGCGCACCTACAAGGCCGACACCCGTGCCTTCATGCTCCTGCGCTCGTACATCCCCACGGCGCTGCGCGTCCAGGTCACGGACCCGGCGGACCCCACTCCGTACCTGTATCTGTCGACGCGGGAGCCGGAGCGCCTGGTGGCCGCCCTGGAGACAGCGCGGGAGTCGGTCCGGCCCACAGAGAGCTAGGGCCTACGGGGCTACGGGGCTACGGGGCTACGGGGCTACGGGGCTACGGGGCTACGGCTACGGCTACGGCTACGGCTACGGCTACGGCTACGGCTACGGCTACGGCTACGGCTACGGGCCAACGTTCTGGATCACGGCGCGGACTCGGGGTTCGGCACACTCTCGCCGACGAGGCAGCGCCCCGGCTCGGCATCCCTGCGGGACGTCGCCAGTCACGCTTCCCAGCTGAATCGCCCGGCCTCAGGGCAGGGCGCGGGCGCAGCGCATGCCTCAGGCCCCGCCCGCGGGGACCGGTCGGCTCCTTAACCGCGTCCGCCGGTGCCCGAGCCGGGCCACCGACGAAGTGAGCGGTCGGCCGAGCGCGGACGGACGGTCGCGGGCGCCGGCCGCGCGTACGGCTTCAGTGCCCCAGGTCTGTGGGGATCTCTCCGATCCGCACCGGATCCGTCGGCTTCTCCAGCGGTGCCAGCTCCGGGAGCGCGTCCCACGGCACCTGCATCTTGCGCAGGTCCTTGCGGATGTGGCCCGCCACGCGTTTGGTGTCACGTCGGTTCATCACCGCCCCGACCGCCGCGCCGACCATGAACGGCATCAAATTGGGCAGGTCCCGAACCGTTCGCTTCATGATCTGCTGGCGCAGCTCGCGCTTCATCCGGCCGCCCAGTGCGGCGTCGATCGTCACGGGCTTGGTCACATCGATGCCGCGCTCGCCCGACCAGGAGTGCAGATACGCGGTACTGCGCTGCTTGAGGTTGCCCGGCGGACGCAGGCCGTAGACCTCGTGGAGCTCGGCGATCAGCTTCAGCTCGATCGCGGCGACGGCGGTGATCTCGGCGGCCAGCTCCGTGGGCATGGCCGGCGGCACCGGCAGCATCGCGGCGGCGCCGATCCCGGCACCGACGGTGGACGTCGCGGCGGCGGCGCCCGTGATGAGCTTGTCCGCGAGCTCCTCGGGGCCGAGGCCCGGGAACTGTCTGCGGAGGGTGGCGAGGTCCCGTACGGGAACCCGCGGGGCGATGTCGATGATGCGATCGGTGACGTACGCCAGGCCCGCCCTGGCCCGGACACCGCTCTTCGTGACGCCCCTCATGACCCCGTCCCGGACAGCCGCCGCGCGGCGCCTTGCGGCGGGCGCGGGAGTGTCCGTGGGGGCCGTCAGGCCGTCTGTGGCGCCCGCTCGGTCGAGCGAGGCTGATCCCTGTTCGGAAGAGCCCCGCTCGTCGTCACGCACGCCTTCAGGGCCCTTGAAGGACCCTTCGTCCGCCGCCCCGGAGGGGAGGCGGCGCTTCCAGGGTGAGGTCGAGCCAGTCACGGCCGACCCTGCCTCAGTCGCAGTCGCGGCAGATCGGCTGACCGTTCTTCTCGCGGGCCAGCTGGCTGCGGTGGTGCACCAGGAAGCAGCTCATGCAAGTGAACTCGTCCTGCTGCTTGGGCAGCACCCGGACGGCCAGCTCCTCGTTCGAGAGGTCCGCACCGGGCAGCTCCAGGCCTTCTGCGGCCTCGAACTCATCTACGTCGACAGACGAAGTCGACTTGTCGTTCCGGCGAGCCTTCAGTTCTTCAAGGCTGTCCGAGTCGACGTCGTCGTCGGTCTTGCGCGGGGTGTCGTAATCCGTTGCCATTGTCGCTCTCCCCCTCTGGGTATCTGCTGGTGTCTCCAGCGCACGTAACGCGTGAGAGGCCGGACTTGTGCCCGACCTGAGGCGGAGATTTTGCCTCACATCAAGGTCTGTTACTCAATCGACACCCAACCGGACCCCTTGAGAGTGATCGGCTTGGATGGCGAAGCGGACCGTACACGGTCCTGGCGCCACACTTCAAAGGCGCCCCACCGTGTACTTCCCGTGATCAAGACCCCCGAAAACCCGGATTTTCCCGGCTTTCCGACCGCCTGCATAATCACGGAGAGTAGATGGACCGAAAATCACCCTTGTGATCGATCACACACGGGTCACTCGGGTGGGTGACCAGAAAATTCAGCGCAAAGCGAACATCGCCGCGTGTCCGCGACATGGTCTCAGATGGGAAGGGTGACGCGCATCACGAGCCCACCCCCTTCACGGGGCCGAGCGACGATATGACCTCCGTGTGCACGGGCCACCGACCGGGCGATCGACAGGCCGAGGCCCACGCCCTTGTCGCTGCCCGTGCGTTCCGTACGCAGCCGCCGGAAGGGCTCGAAAAGATTGTCGACCTCGTACGCGGGAACCACCGGTCCCGTGTTCGACACTTCCAGGACCGCCCGGCCGTGCTCCGTGTCCGTCGTGACCTCGACCCAGCCGTCCTTGGGCACGTTGTACCGAACGGCGTTCTGGACGAGGTTCAGGGCGATCCGCTCCAGGAGCACGCCGTTGCCCTGGACGACCACCGGAGCCCGCCGTCCACGGATCGTCACACCCTTGGCCTCCGCCTCGGCATGCACCTGGTCGACGGCCTGAGAGGCGACCTCGGCGAGATCCACCGGCTTGCGCTCCACGATCTGGTTGTCGCTGCGGGCCAGCAGCAGCAGTCCCTCGACGAGCTGCTCGCTGCGTTCGTTCGTGGCGAGCAGCGTCTTGCCCAGCTGCGCGAGCTCCGTCGACACCCCCGGACCGGAGAGGTGCACCTCCAGGAGTGTGCGGTTGATCGCGAGCGGGGTGCGCAGTTCGTGCGAGGCGTTCCCGACGAACCGCTGCTGGGCGGTGAAGGCCCGCTGCAGCCGCTCCAGCATGTCGTCGAAGGTGTCCGCGAGCTCCTTCAGCTCGTCGTCCGGGCCGTCCAGCTCGATCCGGCGGGACAGGTCGGAGCCGGCCACCGCGCGCGCGGTGCGGGTGATGTGGCCGAGCGGCGAAAGGACGCGGCCCGCCATCGCGTAGCCGAACGCGAAGGCGATGATCGCGAGACCGAGCAGGGCCAGCAGCGAGCGGCTGAGCAGGTCGTCCAGTGCGTGCTGGCGCTGCCGGTTCACGCACTCGTACATCGCGTGGTTGAGCTCGTCCCCCGAGGGGAGGTTGCAGGTGTTGCTGCCGACCTGCCCCGAAATGATCTTGAAGGGGAGCTCGCTGCCCACGTTCAACGCCTGCGCCGCGAGCAGGTAGATGATCGACAGCAGCAGGATGCCGGCGATCAGGAACATGCCGCCGTACAGCAGCGTGAGCCGTATGCGGATCGTGGGACGCAGCCAGGGGAACGGCGGCTCCGCCCTTCTGGGGTCCCAGGTGGGCTTCGGAGGCGCCGCGGGCGGCGCGGGGGTGGTGGCCACGGTGGATCAGATCCTGTACCCGGAGCCGGGCACGGTGACGATCACGGCGGGCTCGCCGAGCTTGCGGCGCAGCGTCATGACGGTCACGCGCACGACATTGGTGAACGGGTCCGTGTTCTCGTCCCAGGCCTTCTCCAGGAGCTGCTCCGCGGAGACGACGGCGCCCTCGCTGCGCAGCAGCACTTCCAGGACGGCGAACTCCTTGGGAGCGAGCTGGACCTCCTTCCCCTCGCGGAAGACCTCGCGGCGGTTGGGGTCGAGCTTGATCCCGGCACGCTCCAGGACCGGCGGCAGCGGCACGCTCGTACGACGTCCGAGGGCACGCACGCGTGCGGTCAGCTCGCTGAACGCGAACGGCTTGGGGAGGTAGTCGTCGGCGCCGATCTCCAGGCCCTCGACACGGTCGCTGACATCGCCGGACGCGGTGAGCATCAGCACGCGCGTGGGCATGCCGAGCTCGACGATCTTGCGGCAGACGTCGTCGCCGTGCACGAGCGGGAGGTCGCGGTCGAGGACGACCACGTCGTAGTCGTTGACCCCGATGCGCTCCAGCGCGGCCGCGCCGTCGTACGCGACGTCGACGGCCATGGCCTCCCGGCGCAGTCCGGTGGCCACCGCATCGGCGAGCAGCTGCTCGTCCTCGACGACGAGTACGCGCACGTCGCTTGTCCTTCCTCTGTCCACCGGCGGGGCACGTTCAGCGCACCACGCGGGCAGGTCCGTCACGGATGAGAGCTCCATCCTGCCCGTTTCGGCCATAAACCGGCTGTAAGACGGGGGGAAGGCACCAGGGAGGCCCGTCCAGGGGACCGGGAATGCGAGATTTTCTCGTCGGGTTGAGGTTTCCACGGAAGAGAGCGGGGGGAGGACGGCTTTACACCCCGCGATCACGCTCTGCATGTGGCAAGCCACATTGTGGTACGTCCAACCGCTTCCGCAGAGCGGGCGTGGGTGTCCGGCACCGTCGCCGCCCAGACCGGGCAGCGCTGGGCACCCCATCAGAGACGTGATCGCCCCTTCCCATCGGCACACCCCCGTGCCACCCGACCCACGACCCAGGACGAGGGGGCGCAGCATGGACGCATTCACCGCAGGACTTCTGCAGCGCATAAGGGCGACCGAGTCCGACCTGACGCGGGCTCGCGAAACAGGCGACGACTTCCTCGCGGAGGTCGAGCAGGCCGAGCTGGACGACCTGCACCGCCTTGCCGCGGAGCACGGTGTGGAGGTCGGCGCCACGCGCGTCTGATCGGTACGTACGAGAGCGGGGCCCCGGTATCGATCCAGTACCGGGGCCCCGCTCCATTTTCGTTCTCGGCCGTCTCTTGGCCTACGCCGTCCGCCGTCCTACGCCGTCCGCCGTCGGTTGTCGGTGGCCCTCAGTCGGCCGTGGCGTCAGTCGTGCCAGGCCCCGAAGTCCTCCAGGAGTCGCTGGAGGGGCCCGAAGACACCCGGGGAGGCCGCCACGGTGAGATCGCCCGCGGGGCGCTCTCCAGGGCGTCCACCGGTCACCGCGCCCGCTTCCCTGGCGATCAGGTCCCCCGCCGCGAGGTCCCAGGGGTGCAGACCGCGCTCGTAATAGCCGTCGAGGCGCCCGGCCGCGACGTCGCACAGGTCGACCGCCGCCGAGCCGGAGCGCCGGATGTCGCGCACCAGCGGGATGAGCCGCTGGGCCACGTCGGCCTGATGGATCTTGACCTCGGTCACGTAGTTGAAGCCGGTCGAAACGAGGGCCTGGTCGAGCGGCGGCGACGGACGGCAGGCAAGCCGGCGTTCGCCGACCCAGGCGCCGGAGGCTCGGGCACCCCTGCCGCGAACCGCGTGGTACGTCTCGCCGCGCATGGGTGCCGCCACGACGCCGACGACGGTCTCGCCGTCCTGTTCGGCCGCGATGGACACTGCCCAGGTCGGCAGCCCGTACAGGTAGTTGACCGTGCCGTCGAGCGGGTCGACGATCCAGCGGATGCCGCTGGTGCCCTCGATGGCGGAGCCCTCCTCGCCGAGGAAGCCGTCACGAGGGCGGTGCTCGGCGATCAGCGTGGTGATCAGCTTCTCGGCGGCGATGTCCATCTCGGTGACGACGTCGATCGGACTGGACTTCGTGGCGGCGACCGCGAGGTCCGCCGGGCGGCCGTCCCGCAGCAGCGCGCCCGCGCGGCGGGCGGCCTCGTGCGCGAGCTGGAGGAGTTCGGTGTGCAGAGGCTCGGTCACGGGGCTCCTCATGCGTAGGGGCTGTCGGTGCCCGCGGCGGCGGGCTTGGGCGTGCGGGCCGGACAGCAGCCCACCGGACAGAGGTCATGACTCGCGCCCAGCGTGCCCAGGGCACACCGTGTCACCCGTCGGCCGCTCTCGGCCGCGGCGCGCTCCAGCACCAGGTCACGGACCGCCGCGGCGAACCGGGGATCGGAGCCCACCGTGGCCGAACGGCGCACCGGCAGCCCCAGTTCCTCCGCCTTAGCCCGCGCCTCGGTGTCCAGGTCGTACAGGACCTCCATGTGCTCCGAGACGAAGCCGATCGGCACCATGACCGCCGCCCCCGCCCCGGCCCCGTGCAGTTCCTCCAGGTGGTCGCAGATGTCCGGCTCCAGCCACGGAATGTGCGGGGCTCCGGAACGCGACTGGTAGACGAGCCGCCACGGGTGGTCGATCCCGGTCTCCTCGCGCACCGCCTCCGCGATCAGCCGGGCCACGTCCAGATGCTGCCGGACGTACGCGCCACCGTCGCCGTGTCCCTCGGCCGGGCCGGAGGTGTCCGCCGCGGCGACCGGGATCGAGTGCGTGGTGAACGCCAGGTGCGCGCCCGCCCGGACCTCCTCGGGCAGTTCGGCCAGCGACTTGAGGACGCCCTCGGTCATCGGCTCCACGAACCCGGGATGGTTGAAGTAGTGCCGCAGCTTGTCGATCCTCGGCGGCTCCAGCCCCTCCCCCTCCAGGACGGCCAGCGCCCCCGCCAGGTCCTCGCGATACTGCCGACAGCCCGAGTACGAGGCGTACGCGCTCGTGGCCAGCACCAGGATCCGGCGCCGCCCGTCGGCGGCCATCTCGCGCAGTGTGTCGGTCAGGTACGGCGCCCAGTTGCGATTGCCCCAGTAGACCGGCAGATCCAGACCGTGCTCGGCGAAGTCCTTGCGCAGCGCGTCGAGCAGGGTGCGGTTCTGGTCGTTGATGGGGCTGATCCCGTCGAACAGGAAGTAGTGCTGCCCGACCTCCTTGAGCCGTTCCTTGGGGATACCCCTGCCCCGCGTCACGTTCTCCAGGAACGGGACGACTTCGTCCGGGCCCTCCGGACCGCCGAACGAAAGCAGGAGCAGGGCGTCGTAGGGAGTGGCATCGAGCACTTCAGGCATGTGTCCGATCCTGCCACCCGCCACTGACAGGCGAGAACCGGCGGGGTGACGAGGCATGCGCGGGACGTCCGGAGCGGGGTACGGAAGGCGTGCGTTAGGTTCACCTAACACGTAAGCTGTATCGGCCAGCTTCACACCTTACCGAAGTTCGGGCCGCCCGCGGTGTCGGGGAGGGGCCGAGCCGAGCCGACGGAGACCCTCGTGCCCAGCCCGTACCGCGCCCTGTTCGCCGCCCCCGGCTCCAAGGGCTTCTCCACAGCGGGCCTGCTCGGCCGGATGCCGCTGTCCATGATGGGCATCGGCATCGTCACCATGATCTCCCAGCTGACCGGGCGCTACGGCCTCGCCGGTGCCCTGTCGGCGACCATCGCCCTGGCGGCCGCGGCGATGGGCCCGCAGGTCTCGCGACTGGTGGACCGGCACGGTCAGCGGCGGATCCTGCGCCCCGTGACGCTCTTCGCGCTCACGGCCGCCGCGGGGCTGCTGCTCGCCGCACACTTCGAGTGGCCGGACTGGGTGCTGTTCGTGTGCGCGGCCGGCATCGGCAGCGTCCCGAGCATCGGCGCGATGATCCGGGCCCGCTGGGCGGCCCTCTACGGAGGCACCACGCAACTGCACACCGCGTACTCCCTGGAGTCCGTGGTGGACGAGATCTGCTTCATCTTCGGGCCGATCATCTCCATCGGCCTGTCCACGGTGTGGTTCCCGGAGGCCGGACCGCTGCTCGCCGCCTGCTTCCTGGCGGCCGGGGTCTTCTGGCTGACCTCCCAGCGGGCCACCGAGCCCCAGCCGCATCCGCGCGGGCAGCACGGAGGCGGCTCGGCGCTGCGCTCGGCCGGACTCCAGGTCCTGGTGGCCACGTTCGTGGCGACCGGGACGATCTTCGGAGCCGTCGACGTGGTCACCGTGGCCTTCGCCGAGGAGCAGGGCCACAAGGGCGCCGCGAGCATCGTCCTGGCCCTCTACGCGGCGGGCTCCTGCCTCGCGGGGGCCGTCTTCGGGCTGCTGCACTTCAAGGGGGCGGCCGAAGGCAGGTGGCTGCTGGGCATATGCGCGATGGCCGTGAGTATGATCCCCCTCCTACTGGTCGGAAACTTGCCGTTCCTGGCCGTGGCGCTGTTCGTTGCGGGCCTCTCCATCGCTCCCACGATGATCACGACGATGTCCCTCATCGAGCAGCACGTACCTCGCGCGAAACTGACCGAAGGCATGACCTGGGTGAGCACAGGACTCGCAGTCGGGGTCGCGCTCGGTTCCTCCGTGGCCGGCTGGGTGATCGACTCCGCCGGCGCGAAGGCCGGGTACGGGGTTCCGGCGGTGTCCGGGGCCGTCGCGGTGGCGGTCGGTTTCCTCGGGTATCGCCGGCTCAGCAGGCCGGTTCCGCAGCGGGGAGGGTCTCATGAGCACCACAGTGAGCGGGAAGAGCGGCACGTGGCGTAACTGGGCGGGGAACGTCACCGCCCGTCCCGTACGGGAGGTCACCCCTGCCTCGGTCGACGAACTCTCCGCCGCCGTGCGGAAGGCGGCCGAGGACGGCCTGACGGTGAAGGCCGTCGGCACCGGGCACTCCTTCACGGCCGCCGCGGCGACCGACGGCGTATTGATCCGCCCTCAACTGTTGACCGGAATCCGCAAGATCGACCGTGCGGCCATGACGGTAACGGTCGAGGCGGGCACCCCGCTCAAGAGGCTCAACATGGCCCTCGCGCGCGAAGGTCTGTCGCTCACGAACATGGGCGACATCATGGAGCAGACGGTCTCGGGGGCGACCAGCACCGGTACGCACGGCACCGGGCGCGACTCGGCCTCGATCGCCGCGCAGATCACAGGCCTTGAGCTGGTGACGGCGGACGGCTCGGTCCTGTCCTGCTCCGAGAACGAGAACCCGGAGATCTTCGCGTCGGCCCGCATCGGGATCGGCGCCCTGGGAATCGTCACCGCGATCACCTTCTCCGTGGAGCCCGTCTTCCTGCTCACGGCCCGCGAGGAGCCGATGACCTTCGACAAGGTCACCGCCGACTTCGAGGAACTCTTCACCGAGAACGAGCACTTCGAGTTCTACTGGTTCCCGCACACAGGCAACTGCAACACCAAGCGCAACAACCGCAGCGCGGGCCCCGAGAACCCGGTGGGGCCGATCCGCGGCTGGATCGAGGACGAGTTCCTCTCCAACGGCGCCTTCCAGGTGGCCAATCTGCTCGGCCGGGCCGTTCCCGCGGCCATCCCGTCGATCGCCGGACTCTCCAGTCGCGCGCTGTCCTCGCGGACCTACACGGACATTCCGTACAAGGTCTTCACCTCTCCGCGCCGCGTGCGGTTCGTGGAGATGGAGTACGCCGTGCCGCGCGAGGCCCTCGTCGAGACGCTGCGCGAGCTGAAGTCGATGGTCGACAGCTCGACCCTGCGGGTCAGCTTCCCCGTGGAGGTGCGAACCGCGCCCGCGGACGACATCACCCTCTCCACGGCGTCCGGACGGGAGAGCGCGTACATCGCCGTCCATATGTTCAAGGGCACCCCCTATCAGGCGTATTTCACCGCTGCCGAGCGGATCTTCACCGCGCACGAGGGACGGCCGCACTGGGGCAAGGTGCACACGCGCGACGCGGAGTACTTCTCCAAGGTCTATCCGCGCTTCGGCGAGTTCACCGCGCTGCGGGATCGACTCGATCCGGACCGGCGCTTTGCGAATGACTACTTGCGGAGGGTTCTGGGGTCGTAGCGGTCTCGCTGGGTGCGGGGGCCGGGGTGCCGTCCCCGGCTTCCGGTCCCGAGGACGCGCCGTCGCCCGGCGTCGGCACCGAGGTCGCGCCACCGGCGTCGCCGCCCACGTCACCTGAGCCGCCACCGTCGGCGGACGGCGCCGGCGCCTCCGGGGAGGCCGGGGCCGAGGACGGCGAAGACCCGGTCGTCGGAGCCGTACCGGGATCCGGGCTCCCCGAGCCGGCGCTGTGCCCCTTGAAGGCGTCGCCGACCGTCGTGTTCGTGCCGTCGCCGCTGAAGCTCTGCCCCGAGACCATCTCGTACGAGGTGATTCCGGCCATCGTGACGCCGAAGACGAGTGCGGTCGCGACCAGCGGCCTCTTCCAGCTCCTGACCTGCGCGCGGTAGACGGTCCCCTCGGTGAACTCTCCGGCGGGACCGGGCAGTTGCCGGGGCTTCGGCTTCGTCTGCACCTTCACGTCACGGATCTGTTCGCCGGTGCGCTTGAAGAAGTGCTGGAAAAGCGTTCCTCCGCAGGTGGCGACGGCGCTGACCAGTCCGGCGCCCAGGATCGTCCCGTACACACCGAAGTACGACGCGAGTTTCGCGGCGACCACCGCGGCGACCGCGCTCCCAGCCACTTGGGGGACGCTCAGGTCCAGCCGCCTCTTCCTCGGTTCCACGTCGGTACCCGGCTGCTCGCCGCCGACATCCGGCTTCTTACGCATTCCCGGACCTTGCCTGCCTTTCCCGTACTTGATCGACCGACCGCACGAGAAGGGGACGTACGGGCGAAGCGATAAGTTCCGTTTCTGCCGATTACGTGAAGTGCGCCACGTCCCATGACCGCCGAAAGGGCGCCGAGATCGGCCAACTAGCACCCCCCACTCGAAGTTGGGCGGCGTGCCGATCCACGCAAGTGGCCCGAATGGAGTACTGTTGCGAGCCCTGGGTCCGGACTCCCGCCAGGGTGTCCGGGGCCTTGCAGGACCGCCGGGAGGGGGCTCGTTGCACAGGGTGATGGAGTTCGTCACTTAGCGTTGCGAATAGGTAACCGTGCCATAACGGCGGCCCCGGGCCCGTGCCCGACACGCCGGGCAACTCGGCAAGGTTGTGGCAGGCTGCACCCGGGCAGGCCACACTCGACTAGCGGAAGCAGCGACGCACGTGACGTCGGCAGGCACCACCCGGGAGGTCCCCATGCCCGAACTGCGTGTCGTGGCCGTCTCTAACGACGGCACACGGCTGGTGCTGAAGGCTGCGGACAGTACGGAGTACACGCTTCCGATTGACGAGCGTCTGCGCGCCGCCGTACGCGGCGACCGTCCCCGCCTCGGCCAGATCGAGATCGAGGTGGAGAGCCATCTCCGCCCCCGAGACATCCAGGCGCGTATACGCGCCGGCGCTTCCGCGGAGGAAGTCGCCCAGCTCGCCGGAATCCCCGTCGATCGCGTACGTCGCTTCGAGGGGCCCGTGCTGGCCGAGCGTGCCTTCATGGCCGAGCGCGCCAGGAAGACTCCCGTCCGCCGCCCCGGAGAGAACGCCGGACCCCAGCTCGGCGAGGCCGTCCAGGAGCGGTTGCTGATCCGGGGTGCCGAGAAGGACACCGTTCAGTGGGACTCCTGGCGCCGCGACGACGGCACATGGGAAGTCCTGCTGGTCTACCGGGTCGCGGGCGAACCGCATGCCGCGAGCTGGACCTACGACCCGCCCCGGCGACTCGTCCAGGCCGTCGACGACGAGGCACGCTCGCTGATCGGCGAGTCCGACGACCTCGCGGCGCCCGAGCCGAGCTTCCCGTTCGTGCCGCGGATCGCCCGGCTGCCCCGCGACCGTCCGCTGGACCGCGCCCTGGACCGGCAGATGGAGCGGCCGAGCCTGCCCCCGCCCTCCCCGGATCCGGCCGAGGAGGCCGAGGACCGGGACTCGCTGACCAGCCTCCTGGAGGCGGTGCCCAGCTTCCGGGGCGACATGGTGGTGCCCGAGCGGACCGCCCCCGCCGAGCGACCCGCCGCCGAGGAGCCCGTTCCCGAGCCCGAGGAGGAGGAGCCCCCGGCTCCCGCCGCCTCGGCGGGCGCCGGTTCCGCGTACGCGGACGTGCTCATGCCGCGCTCGGTCGGCAGCCATCGCGACCGGCTCGTCGGCGCGACCGACCGCCAGGCCGAGGCCGACGGCGTCCGTCCCGGCCGTAGAGCGGCGGTCCCGAGCTGGGACGAGATCGTCTTCGGCACACGGCGGAAGAAACAGGACTAGTCAGGTCCACGACGTGGGGGCCCGCACCGGATCGGTGCGGGCCCCCACGTCGTGCGCCGAGCGGCGAGGCCGACGCCCGCGTCCGGCGCGACCGACCACCCGGCGTACCGTGCCTCCACTCACCGCGGTCACATCGAGGTGCTGCTGCCGAGCCGACCCGCAAGTGTTGGTGAGCGGCACCGCAGGCGCCCGTGGGGGCGCCACCACGGGTGCTACTGCGGGCGGCAGCGCGGATGCTGCTGCGGGCGGCACCGCGGACGCTGCCGTGAGAACGGCAGCGGGCACCGCCGCCGGTTCACTGAGGATCGGGACCCACCGCGACAGCGCGGTTGCCGTCCTGGGACCACTCCGACCACGAACCCACGTACAGCGCCGCCGGAATGCCGGCCACGGCGAGGGCCAGCACCTCATGGGCGCCCGAGACCCCTGAGCCGCAGTAGACACCCACCTCGGACGCGGGTGTCACGCCGAAGGACTTGAAGCGGTCGGCGAGTTCGGCCGACGGCAGGAACCGTCCGTCCTCCGCGACGTTCTCGGCGGTCGGCGCGGAGACGGCGCCCGGGATGTGCCCGCCGACCGGATCGATCGGCTCGACGTCGCCCCGGTACCGCTCCCCCGCGCGGGCGTCCAGCAACAGTCCGGTGCGGGCGAGCGCGGCGGCCCCGTCCGCGTCGAGCGACGGCCGGGCGCCGAGCGCCGGCACGAACGTTCCGGGCACCGGCGAGGGGACCTCGGAGGACACCGGTCCGCTCCAGGCGGCGAACCCTCCGTCAAGCACGCGTACCGACGGATGCCCCGAATAGCCCAGCAGCCACCAGGCGCGCGCGGCGGCCCAGCCCTGCCCGCCGTCGTACACAACGACGTCGCGGTTCTCGGACACTCCCGCGGCCCGCATCGCCGCGCCGAAGATCTCGGGGCCGGGAAGCGGATGCCGGCCCGCCGCACCGGCCGGACCAGCGAGTTCGGAATCCAGATCGACGAAGACGGCACCGGGAATGTGCGCGTTCTCGTACTCGGAGCGCAGGTTGGGGCCGCCCAACTGCCAGCGGACGTCGAGGAGGACCGGCGGGTTCGGCCCCGCCAGGTCACTCGCGAGTTCGGGTGACGTGATGATGGCGTTCATGGCCACCATCCTTGCGCACGGGGTGGCCGCTTCGTCCATGTCCGGCTACTCTGCTCCGCCGGACAGGTCCGATCACCACGCGTACGGGATCGGGCACATGCTGTACAACCGATGGACACCACGCGGCAATCACTCCGAAACGGATGAGAAACGACAGATCGGGCGTCCTCCGTCCGCGCACCGCTCAACGGCGGCGCGGCCCGGACGCACGGACGACCGGTGGTGCGAACATCGGCACGGGGCGTGCACGCACGCGACTGAGTACGCGTGTTCGCAGGCGGAAGGTGACCGGCCACCGCAAGGGGCCGAGAAGAGAGTGACGATGACCGAGGCACGGGAATCGGCCGGCCCGAACGGCACCAAGCACGCTCGGCACGCGCCCGGCACACCCTGCTGGGAGAGCCTGATGGTGCATGAGACGGCCGCGACCCAGGACTTCTACGGAGCACTGTTCGGCTGGGAATTCCAGCCGGGCCCCCCGCAGCTCGGCCCGTACGCGCGGGCCCTTCTCGACGGCCACGAGGTGGCCGGGATCGGCCAGTTGCCGCCCGACCGGCACCTGCCGATCGCCTGGACGCCCTACTTCGCCTCGGCCGACGTGGACCAGACCGCCGAGACGGTACGGCACAGCGGCGGCACCGTGGGCGTGGGCCCGATCGACGCCGCCGAGGCCGGCCGCCTGGCCATCGCCTCCGACCCGTCGGGCGCCGTCTTCGGCATCTGGCAGGTGGCGGCCCATCTGGGTACGGGGATCACCGGCGTGCCGGGCACCCCGGCGTGGAACGAGCTCGTGACGCGCGACACCGAGAGCGTCGTCAAGTTCTACCAGGGGGTCTTCGGCTACGAACTGGAGCCGACCGTCTCGGCCGACTTCGACTATGTGACCCTGCACATCGACGGTCGGCCGGTGGCCGGCATCCACGGCGTCGGGAACGCCCTGCCGCGCGACCGGGGCCCGCACTGGCTGACGTACTTCGAGGCCGCCGAATTGGACGACACCGTCCGCCGGGTCACGGAACTCGGCGGGCACCTCCTGCGGGCGGCCCATGATTCCCCGTACGGACGCGTGGCGACGGTGGCGGATCCGGAGGGCGCGATGTTCTCCCTGATCCATGCCGTCACATGACCCAGTGAACCGTCCGGACTGACGATCCGACGCCGGGCCGGGCGCCGGCCATGGGGGCTGGCATCGGGCTCGGGCCTCGGACCTCGGACCTCGGGCAAAAAGTCTCCGGTAACAGGCCTCAGACCGAGTGGATCGGCAGGACGTCGGGAGACAGGGCGCTCGCGTGGGCCGTGGCTGCTGTCATACGGCGGCGGTGGTGCCGGCGGCACAGGACCTCGTAGCCGATGTTCTCCGGCTGGTTGACGTCGCCGACGACGACCTGGGCGCCTTCGACGACCATCTCGCCGCCCACGGTGCGGGCGTTGTGCGTGGCGCGGGCGCCGCACCAGCACAGGGCCTCGACCTGGAGGACCTCGACCCGGTCTGCCAGTTCGACGAGGCGCTGGGAGCCCGGGAAGAGCTTGGAACGGAAGTCGGTGGTGATCCCGAAGGCGAAGACGTCGACGCCCAGGTCGTCCACCACACGGGCCAGTTGGTCGATCTGCGGCGGGGCCAGGAACTGGGCCTCGTCCGCGATCACGTAGTCCGCCCGGCCTCCCTGCGAGAGGTGGTCGACCAGATAGGCGTACAGGTCCTGGTCGTCCGCCACCTCGACCGCGTCGGTGACCAGGCCGAGGCGCGAGGAGAGCTTGCCCTCGCCCGCGCGGTCGTCGCGCGTGAAGATCATGCCCTGCAGACCCCGCGCCGAGCGGTTGTGCTCGATCTGGAGAGCCAGCGTGGACTTCCCGCAGTCCATCGTTCCGGAGAAGAACACCAGCTCGGGCATGGGGAGTTGAGCACCTTTCGGCAACGGAGTAAGGGGGGAGGGCGTCAGGAGCGTACTTGGAGGAGGGGCACCAGTTGCTCGGCCGGGGTCATCGAACCGTGGTTGCCGACCATCAGCGACTCCTTCGGCTCCCGCTCGGAGGCGATGATCAGGACATCGTCCCGGGCGGCCGCGATCACGTCACCCAGCCGCGCGTACACCCGCTCGTCGATCCGCGGGCCGAACCAGCCCGCTTCGATCGCCTCGTCACGGGAGGCGACCCAGAACTGCTCGCCGAGGACCTCGCGCCAGCAGGTCAGCACATCCACCTCGGCGCCCGGGACCGCGTACACATGGCGGGCACGACCCTCGCCACCCAGCAGGGCGACTCCGGCGCGCAGCTCCCAGTCCTCGTCGAAGTCGATGCGGTGCTGCTCGTCGAACGGGATGTCGATCATGCCATGGTCGGCGGTGACGTACAGCGTCGAGCGCGGCGGCAACTGCTCCGCGAGGCGCTGGACCAGGCGGTCGACATACATCAGCTGGCCGCGCCAGGGGTCCGAGTCGACGCCGAAGCGGTGGCCCTTGCCGTCCACCTCCGCGTAGTACGTGTAGACCAAGGAGCGGTCCCCGGCGGCCAGTTGCTCGGCGGCGAGGTCCACGCGATCCTCGCCGGACAGCCTGCCGTGGAACGTCCCGCCGCTCAACGCGATCTTCGTCAGCGGTGTGTTCTGGAAGGTCGGCGAGGAGACCTGGGCGGTATGCACACCCGCTGCCTCGGCCAGCTGGAAGATCGTGGGGTAGGGCTGCCAGGCGCGCGGCTCGGTCCACGGGTTCCAGCGGAGCTGGTTCATCAGCTCACCGGTGGCGGGGTTGCGCGCGGTGTAGCCGGGCAAGCCGTGCGCGCCCGGGGGCAGGCCGGTGCCGACGGAGGCGAGGGAGGTCGCGGTGGTGGCCGGGTAGCCCGCGGTGATCGGACGCCCCGTGCCGCCTCGTGAGGACGCGAGGAGCGACGTCATGAAGGGTGCCTCGTCCGGGTGAGCCTTGAGCTGCTCCCAGCCGAGACCGTCGATCAGGAACACGCAGTTCCGGTCGGCTTCGGTCAGTTCGGGTATGGCGGCGGTCGCACCGGGCACGGACATACCGGCGGCGAGCGTGGGCAGCAGGTCGGCCAGCGAACCGGCGCCGTACTCGGGGACGGGCGCGGACTCGATGGCGAGCGGTTCCGGGTGGTCCCAGGTGGGCAGGGCCATCAGCGGGCGACGTCCGCGGTCGCCTCGGAGAGGGACTGCGCGAATGCGAGGGCCTGACGGACGGTCTCCGGACCGTCCCCCGCCTCGCTGACCCGCAGGCTCAGGTCGTCGGCCGTCGAGCTGCCGGTGTAACCGTGATCCGCCTCGCAGTTGGGGTCACCGCAGGCGGCCGGCTCCAGGTCGATGCGGGAGACGGCGCCCCAGCCGATGGTCAGGACCACTTCGCGGGGCAGCGTGCCCGGCGTGTACGACTCCGGGTTCGCGACGACGCGGCTGACGACGACCGAGGAGATCCGGCCGAGCTTGACCGACTCCGTCGAGGTCGTGGCGTACGGCGTCGGGGACGTGGTGTCCGCGTTCTGCTCGTCGGTGTGGCTCACGATGAAACGGTTGCCGGTAAGGACGAGCACGGTCACGTGCCGCCGTACCTCGTTCGCGTCGAACGTCGTCTCCTGGTGGACCAGGTACGACCGGATGGTCTCGCCGCCGATCGCGGCCTCCACCGCCTCGGCCACGAGGGCCGGGTAGTAGCCGCTGCGCTCGATCGCCGCTCGCAGCCCCTGGGTCGTCGTACTGGTCTTGGCCATGCCGTCCATCCTACGGGGGCCCACTGACTGCGAGGCACCGCTCGCGTGGGTCTGTCGTGGACTGATCAGATCGATTCGGGGACGGCGACCGGTGCGACGCGGGCACGGCAAGGGCCATGGCGCGGCTGCGACGGGGCGGACGTGGGGGCGGACACGGGGGCGGGCCCTGCGGCACGCCGGACGGGCGGGGGCGCGGTGGACGCCACCTGGGACTGCGCCGGGTTCCGGGCCGGGGAGGTCGCAGCCAGCAGCGCTCGGGCGACGACGAGCGTCCCGGGCCCCGGGGCCCCTGTCGTCCCCGGAGGCAGCGCGCCCCTCGGACGACTCAGACGACTCAGACGACGGGCAGTGTCCGGGGGCCGAGGTCGTCCCGGAGCGGGGCGCGGGCCAGTCGTACCGTGGCGCCCAGCACGCTCAGGCCGGTCGGCGCGACCACCACCGGCTCCAGCGAGACCGCGACGACCTCCGGGTGGTCGTCGACCAGCCGGGACACCCGCAGCATGAGCTCTTCGAGGGCCGCCGTGTCGACCGGCGCGGAGCCCCGCCAGCCGAACAGGAGCGGCGCCGTCCGGATCGACCGGACCAGGGAGCCCGCTTCCCGGTCGGTGACCGGAATCAGCCGGTGCGCCGTGTCCCCGAGCAGTTCGGAGGCGGCTCCGGAGAGCCCGAAGGAGAGCACCGCCCCGGCCGCCGGATCGATCACCGCGCGGACCACCGTGTCGACACCGCGCGGCGCCATCCCCTGCACGACCGGGCGCAGCACCGTCGGTGTCCCGAACAGCTCGGTCAGCTCCGCGTAGGCCCGGCGCAGCTGTTCCTCGTCCGCCACGTCCAGCCGTACGCCGCCGAGGTCGGCGCGGTGCCGCAGGTGCGGGGCGGTGGTCTTGAGAGCCACGGGGTAGCCGATGGCCCGCGCGGCCGCGACGGCGTCGTCCGGAGTGGGGGCGGGCAGGGCGCGGTGCACGTCGATGCCGTACCGCCCGAGCAGTGCCGCCGTCTCCTCGCCTCCCAGAGTCAGGCCCTCCCCGCGCGCGAGGAGGTCGTCGATGAGCCCCGCCGCTCCCTTTTCGTCGATGTCCTCGTATGCGGGCACCTTGCCGGGCTCGCCGGCGTCCAGGCGCCACTGGGCGTACTTGACGGCTTCGGCGAGGGCGCGGACGGCACGTTCGGCGGCGGGGTAGGCGGGGATGAGCCGGGAGTCCGGCGCGGATTCGGCACGCACCGCGGTGGGTGACCGGTCCGAGGGGTGGAAGCGGGCGCCGGGCGCCGCGCCGGGTGCCGCCCCCGGGGCCTGGGGGGCGGTGCTCGCGGCGGCGGACAGGGCCTCGGCGAGCCCGCCCAGTTCGACGTGCACCACGAGCACGGGTTTCGCCGGAGCCGCCAGGGCGGAGGACCGGAGCGCCTCGGCGAGCTCCGCGTCGGCGGCCGAGGTCTCCCCCAGTGCCGGTATGGCCGTCACGACCACGGCGTCACATCCGTCGTCGGCGAGGGCCTGCGACAGCGCCCGGTGGAAGTCCTCCGCCGAGGCCGCCGTCGTCAGGTCCCGCGGTGGCAGCGGCCTGAGCCCCTCGGCGAGACACGCGTCGTACGTGAGCAGCCCGAGCGACTCGGAGTTCCCGAGGATCGCCACGCGGGGTCCTTTGGGGAGCGGCTGGCGGGCCAGCAGCAGGCCCGCGTCGACGAGTTCGGTGATGGTGTCCACCCGGATCACTCCGGCCTGGCGCAGCAGCGCGGACACCGTGGCGTGCGGCAGCCGGGTGGCCCGTACGGCATGGCCCTGGGGAGCGGCCCCGCCGTGCCGCGCGCCCTGGACCACGACCAGTGGCTTCGCCGCCGCCGTCCGCCGTGCGAGGCGGTTGAACTTGCGCGGGTTGCCGATGGACTCGAGGTACATCAGGGCGACGTCGGTGTCCGGGTCGTCGTACCAGTACTGCAGTACGTCGTTGCCGGAGACGTCCGCCCGGTTCCCGGAGGAGATGAAGGTCGACACGCCGGTCACGCCCGTGACGCCGCCGCCGCGCCGGTGCAGCCGGGACAGCAGGGCGATGCCGATGGCGCCGGACTGCGCGAACAGGCCGATCCGTCCGGGGCGGGGCATCTGCGGGGCGAGCGAGGCGTTCAGACGCACTTCGGGGGACGTGTTGATGACGCCGAAGGCGTTGGGCCCGATGATGCGCATCCCGTACGTGCGCGCGTGCCGCACGAGTTCGCGCTGGCGTTCGCGTCCTTCGGGACCGCTCTCGGCGTACCCGGCGGTGACCACCACGAGCCCCTGCACCCCGTGTTCGCCGCATTCCGTGACGACCTCGGGAACGTGCTCGGCGGGTACGGCGACGACGGCGAGGTCGACGGGCTCGGCGATGTCGCGGACGGAGCGGTGGGCCGGGACTCCGTCGAGTTCCTTCTCCTGAAGTGCCGCGTTCACGGCGTACAGACGTCCGGTGAATCCGGCTTTCCGCAGGTTGTCGAGAACGCTGCGGCCGACTCCGCCGGGGGTGCGTCCGGCACCGATGACGGCGACCGAGCCGGGGGCGAGCAGCCGCTGCACGGAGCGGGCCTCGGCGCGCTGCTCCCGCGCGCGCTGCACGGCGAGCGACCGGTCGGTGGGTTCGAGGTCGAACTCCAGGCGTACGACGCCGTCCTCGAAGCTGCGCTTCTGGGTGTATCCGGCGTCCGTGAACACCTTGATCATCTTGTTGTTGGCGGGCAGCACCTCGGCGGCGAAGCGGCGGATGTCGCGCTCGCGGGCCACGGCCGCGATGTGTTCGAGCAGGGCCGAGGCGACGCCGCGGCCCTGGTGGGCGTCCTGTACGAGAAAGGCGACCTCGGCCTCGTCGGCGGGCGCGGACGCGGGCATCCCGTCGGCGTCGATGCGGTCGTAGCGCACGGTGGCGATGAACTCGCCGCCCACCGTGGCCGCGAGGCCGACGCGGTCCACGAAGTCGTGGTGGGTGAACCGGTGGACGTCCTTGGCCGACAGTCGCGGATACGGCGCGAAGAAGCGGTAGTACTTCGACTCGTCGGACACCTGCTCGTAGAAGCTGACCAGGCGCTCGGCGTCATCGACGGTGATGGGCCTGACGCGTGCGGTGCCGCCGTCGCGCAGCACCACGTCGGCCTCCCAGTGAGCTGGGTACTCGTGCCGGTCCGACGAGGTCTGCATGGGGCCCAGAGTACGGCTCGCGTACGACAACGGCGCGAGGCAGTCTGAGGGTGACGGACGCCGGAGCGGGGCCGCGGACCGGCGCCGCGGCAGGCGGAACCGGGGACCGTCCGGGCATGCCTCACGATATGGAACACTGGTCTAGACAACCTGGAACACCCGAAGGGCAGCATCACATGGCTGAGCGCCGCGTCAACGTCGGCTGGACCGAGGGCCTCCACGCCCGCCCCGCCTCCATCTTCGTCCGGGCCGCCACGGCCTCCGGCATCCCCCTGACGATCGCCAAGTCCGACGGCAACCCCGTCAACGCGGCCTCCATGCTCGCGGTCCTCGGCCTGGGCGCCCAGGGCGGCGAGGAGATCGTCCTCGCGTCGGACTCCGAGGGCGCGGACGCCGCTCTCGACCGTCTGGCGAAGCTGGTCGCCGAGGGGCTCGACGAGCTCCCCGAGACCGTCTGAGCCCACAAGGCGCCCAGGACACACGCGGCTGAGCCGCGCCTCCCCATCCCCGGGCGGCGCGGCTCAGCCGTTTTCCGTACCCACCGGAGGAATTCCCCCGGGGGCACGCTCGGCCCTCACGCCGCGGTCACGGGAATAGCGCGCACCGAAATTCCGGACACGCGAATAAAAGGGCATCGGAAATGAGCCCCTGCCGAATATCCCTCTTTGTATACGGCGCCCGTGTTAATGACGCGGGCCCATCATGTTTACGGGAGGTTGCGAACTTCTCACACGATCCGTCCGATCGCCGCCGGGAAATCGGAGCCGGTGCACGGTCGTCGCGCGCTCGGTGTGCAGGGCCGTGATCGCGCGGGCCCGCTCGCTGTCGCCGCGGGCGACCGCGTCCACGATGCCGCCGTGCTCCGCCCAGGACTCCGCGGGGTTGGCCGGCGCGTCCACCGAGAACATCCAGGCGATCTTGTGTCGCAGCTGGGCGAGCGTGGAGGTCAGCGCGGGGCTGCCGGACGCCTGTGCGAGTGTCTCGTGGAACCAGCCGCCCAGTGAGCGCAGATCCTCGCTGTGGCCTCTCCTGGAACGCTCCTGCCCCAGCCTGACCAGACCTCGCAGCACCTTGAGGTGGGCCTCCGTACGCCGCTGGGCGGCCCTCGCGGCCCCCAGCGGTTCCAGCAGCATGCGCATCTCCAGGAGGTCCGCGGCCTCCTGCTCGCTGGGCTCCGCGACGCACGCGCCCGCATGCCGGCGGGTGACCACGAAGCCCTCGGCCTCCAGGGTGCGCAGAGCCTCGCGCACGGGGACGCGCGAGACGCCGTAGCGCCGCGCGAGCAGTTCCTCGGTGAGCCGGCCGCCGCGCTCGTAGACACCCGCGACGATGTCGTCACGGATCGCCGTGCATACCGAGTGCGCCGGAATACGCATGACCGACCTCCGCTTTAATCCCCGCGAAACGCCATCGATTGACGCTTGTTCAGTGACTCTATTGCAGGAAGCCTGAATTTCCGATGGCGGGCCTGAATCCATGGATATTTTTTGGACAGAGGGCCTCCGGAAACGATGATGCCCCGGCTCGTTGAGCCGGGGCATCAAAAGCGGCGAAGAAGCCGCGAAGCGGTCGTCAGACGTTGACTCCGTGCGAGCGCAGGTACGCGACCGGGTCGATGTCCGAGCCGTACTCCGCGGTCGTACGGGCCTCGAAGTGAAGGTGCGGTCCGGTGGTGTTGCCGGTGTCCCCTGAGAGGCCGATCTGCTGCCCCGGAGTGACCGTCTGCCCCTCGGACACACCGATGGACGACAGGTGGCCGTACATGGTGTACGTGCCGTCAAGCATCTTGATCACTACTTGATTGCCGTAGGCGCCGCCCCAGCCGGTGGTGACGACGGTGCCGGAGCCCACGGCGTGGACCGAGGTGCCGTACGCGGCGTGGAAGTCGACGCCGGTGTGGCTGCCCGAGGACCAGAGACTGCTGCTGGCCTGGTAGCCGGTGGAGATGTACGAACCGGTGATCGGGATGACGAACATGTTCAGGCGCTTGCGCTCGGCCTCACGGGCGGCGCGCTCCTTGGCCTCGCGGGACTTCGCGGCCTGCTCCGCGGCGTGCTTGCGCGCGGTCTGCTCGGCCTGTTTCCGCGCGGCGGCCTCGTCGGCGGCGCGCTGCTGCGCGAAGGCCTGGGCGTCGATCTGGTCGGCGACCGAGTCGCCGAGGGTGACGGCCTGGGTCAGCCCGGTCTGCTCGACGGAGGCTTCCGCGGCGAACGCGGGGGCGGCCAGGGTTCCGATCACACCGGTGGTGGTGAGCGCCGCGACCCCGACGGCGGCCGTGGTGGTGCTGTGCACCCGGCTCGGACGACGATGCTTGCCGGTGCCACAGGAGAACGCCATGTAGGGGCTGATCCTTTCCTTCCCTCTCGCCTACCGGGTTAGCTGACGGGTTCGGAGCAGGAAGGTCTCCTACGGACCCCCTCCGGGGAGGGCGTCCGATTCACCCCAGGGACTACGTGGGTCCCCGGCTCCCCTGACTCGCGCCATAGGGGGACTCGGCGATGACTGTCCGGTGCCGCGGGCGCGGCGCAGTGCGTGACGAACAGCCGGACCGACGCTAAACGGGGTGTCATTCGAACAACAAACGGATCACGATTTTTGTAACGTATCCCACAGGGCACAAGGGCAACTCCCGCACGAATAGGGACATCTTGGGGGCCACGTGCGGGAAAAGGAGAGCCCTGACGACTCTTCAGTCACCAGGGCCCTCCTCGGGTCGCGCGGGCTCTACTCGGCGGCCACCACGCTGACTTCACCGATTCCGAGGGCCTTGACCGGCTCCTCGATCGTCGCCGCGTCGCCCACCAGCACGGTCACCAGACGGTCCATCGGGAAGGCGCTCACCGCAGCCGCGGTGGCCTCCACCGTGCCGGTGGCGGCCAGTTGCTGATAGAGCGTCGCCTGATAGTCGTCCGGCAGGTACTGCTCGACCTGGTCCGCGAGCGTGCTCGCGACGGCTGCCGCCGTCTCGAACTTGAGGGGCGCGACACCCACCAGGTTCTGCACCGCGACGTCGCGCTCCGTGTCGGTCAGCCCCTCGGCCGCGAGGGTGCGCAGCACCTTCCACAGGTCGTCGAGCGCCGGACCGGTGTTCGGCGTGTCCACCGAGCCGCTGATGGCGAGCATCGCGACACCCGTGCCGTCCGGCGCGGCGCGCAGGACCTGGCCGAACGCCCGTACGCCGTAGGTGTAGCCCTTCTCCTCGCGCAGGACGCGGTCGAGGCGTGAGGTGAGGGTGCCGCCGAGGCAGTAGGTGCCGAGCACCTGGGCGGGCCACACGCGATCGTGCCGGTCGGCGCCGACCCGGCCGATGAGCAACTGCGTCTGGACGGCGCCGGGGCGGTCGACGATGATCACGCGGCCCGTGTCGTCTGCGCTCACCGGCGGCACGGGACGCGGCTCGGCGGACGAACCGGTCCAGGAGCCCAGCGTGTCGCCGAGCAGCTCGTCGAGGTCGACACCGGTCAGGTCACCGACGACGACGGCGGTGGCCGTCGCGGGGCGCACGTGCTTGTCGTAGAAGGCGCGTACGGCCGCGGAGTCGATCTTCTGGACGGTCTCCTCGGTGCCCTGGCGCGGGCGCGACATGCGCGCGCTCGCCGGGAACAGCTCCTTGGAGAGCTCCTTGGCCGCACGACGGGCGGGATTGGCCGTCTCGTGCGGGATCTCGTCCAGCCGGTTGCGCACCAGCCGCTCGACCTCGCTGTCCGCGAACGCGGGGGCCCGCAGCGCGTCGGCGAGCAGGCCCAGCGCCTTGGTCAGGCGCGAGACCGGCACTTCGAGGGACAGGCGTACGCCGGGGTGGTCGGCGTGCGCGTCGAGCGTGGCGCCGCAGCGCTCCAGTTCGGCGGCGAAGTCCTCGGCCGAGTGCTTGTCGGTGCCCTCGGAGAAGGCGCGCGCCATGATCGTGGCGATGCCGTCCAGACCCGCGGGTTCGGCCTCCAGCGGCGCGGCGAGGATGACCTCGACGGCGACGACCTGCTGGCCGGGGCGATGGCAGCGCAGCACGGTCAGACCGTTGTCCAGGGTGCCGCGCTCGGGGGCGGGAAACGCCCACGGCTTGGGCCGGCCGGCCTGGGGCTGCGGGTGGAAGTCCATGGTGGCGAGCTCGGTCACTTCGCCGCCTCCTCGTCGGTCTCGTCGGCGGAGTCAGCCGCGTCGGTGGCTTCGGCGGTGGTCGGCTCGTAGACGAGCACCGCGCGGTTGTCGGGGCGCAGGCGGGCCTTGGCGGCCTCCTGGACCTCCTCCGCCGTGACGTCGAGGATGCGCTGCACGGCGGTCAGGGCGAGCTGCGGGTCGCCGAACAGGACGGCGTACCGGCACAGTTCGTCGGCACGGCCCGCGACGGTGCCGAGCCGGTCGAGCCACTCGCGCTCCAACTGGGCCTGAGCGCGCTCCATTTCCTCGGCAGTCGGGCCCTCCTCGGCGAACCGGGCGAGCTCCTCGTCGACGGCGGCCTCGATGACCGGGACCTCGACGTCGCCGGACGTCTTCACGTCCAGCCACCCCAGGGAGGGCGCTCCGGCGAGCCGCAGCAGGCCGAACCCGGCCGCGACGGCGGTGCGGTCACGGCGTACGAGCCGGTTGTAGAGCCGGGAGGACTCACCGCCGCCGAGGACGGTGAGCGCCAGGTCGGCCGCGTCGCACGCGCGCGTGCCGTCCTCCGGGAGCCGGTAGGCGGCCATCAGGGCGCGCGCCGGGACGTCTTCCTCGACGACCTCGCGCAGCTGCTCGCCGATGATGTCGGGCAGCGAGCCGTCCCGCGGAGCGGCCTTGCCGTCGTGCCCGGGGATGGAGCCGAAGTACTTCTCGACCCAGACGAGCGTCTGCTCCGGGTCGATGTCGCCGACGACCGACAGGACCGCGTTGTTGGGCGCGTAGTTGGTGCGGAAGAACGCGCGGGCGTCCTCCAGGGTGGCCGCGTCCAGGTCGGCCATCGACCCGATCGGGGTGTGGTGGTACGGGTGGCCCTCGGGGTACGAGAGCGCGGTGAGCTTCTCGAACGCGGTGCCGTACGGGACGTTGTCGTAGCGCTGCCGGCGCTCGTTCTTGACGACGTCGCGCTGGTTCTCCATGGACTCGTCGTCCAGTGCCGCGAGCAGCGAGCCCATGCGGTCGGCCTCCAGCCAGAGGGCGATCTCCAGCTGGTGGGTGGGCATGGTCTCGAAGTAATTGGTGCGCTCGAAGCTCGTCGTGCCGTTGAGCGAGCCGCCGGCGCCCTGGACGAGTTCGAAGTGACCGTTGCCGTGGACCTGCTTGGAGCCCTGGAACATCAGGTGCTCGAAGAGGTGGGCGAGTCCGGTCCGGCCCTTGACCTCGTGGCGCGAGCCGACGTCGTACCAGAGGCACACCGCGGCGACCGGGGTCAGATGGTCCTCGGAGAGCACCACGCGCAGGCCGTTGGCCAGGCGGTGCTCGGTCGCTGTCAGGCCGCCGGAGCCTGCCTCAGCTGTGGCCGTGTGACCCATGGGCATGTACGTCCCTTCGATCGCGGAACTGCGTCATTCCTGTCGGTCCTGCCACTGTATGCAAGCGCGCGGACGGCTGGCGAAGTTCCCGCACCTCATACGCCGAGAGCGAGACTTACGCGTGTCCCTGACACACCCCGGAGAACCCCCCGAGAACTACCGCGGATGCGTTCGGGGGCCGACGGGTACTGGGCTCGGGGGCCGCTCGGGAACGGTCTCGGCGACGCCCGCGGAGCGCGCCGGAGGGGCGCTACGGACGGGTCGCGGTCGGCGTTGTCAGTGGGGCGGTCCACAATGGTGCGCGTCAGAACCCGTTCATGCCCCGGCAGAGACTGTGAAGGAGCCGCAGCAGCGATGGCCCGCCGCAGCACGAAGACCCCGCCGCCCGACGACTCGTACGAGGAGAAGATCCTCGACATCGACGTCGTGGACGAGATGCAGGGCTCCTTCCTCGAATACGCGTACTCGGTCATCTACTCGCGAGCCCTGCCGGACGCCCGCGACGGCCTCAAGCCGGTGCACCGCCGCATCGTTTACCAGATGAACGAGATGGGCCTGCGCCCCGACCGCGGCTATGTGAAGTGTGCCCGCGTCGTGGGCGAGGTCATGGGCAAGCTGCACCCGCACGGCGACGCGTCGATCTACGACGCCCTGGTGCGTCTGGCGCAGCCCTTCTCCATGCGTCTTCCCCTGGTCGACGGCCACGGCAACTTCGGTTCGCTCGGCAACGACGACCCGCCGGCCGCGATGCGTTACACCGAGGCCCGGATGGCCGACGCGACGTCGTTGATGACCGAGTCGATCGACGAGGACACCGTCGACTTCTCGCCCAACTACGACGGCCAGGAGCGGGAGCCGGTGGCCCTCCCGGCCGCCTTCCCGAACCTCCTGGTCAACGGCTCCTCCGGAATCGCCGTCGGCATGGCCACCAACATGCCGCCGCACAACCTCGGCGAGGTCATCGCCGCCGCCCGTCACCTCATCCGGTACCCGGGCGCCGACCTCGAGACGCTGATGAAGCACGTCCCGGGCCCCGACCTGCCCACCGGCGGCCGGATCGTCGGCCTCTCCGGGATCAGGGACGCGTACGAGACGGGCCGCGGCACCTTCAAGATCCGTGCCACGGTGTCGGTCGAGGACGTCACGGCGCGCCGCAAGGGCCTCGTCGTCACCGAACTGCCCTTCACCGTCGGCCCGGAGAAGGTGATCGCCAAGATCAAGGACCTGGTCGGCGCGAAGAAGCTCCAGGGCATCGCCGACGTCAAGGACCTCACCGACCGTTCGCACGGACTGCGTCTGGTCATCGAGATCAAGAACGGCTTCGTGCCGGAGGCGGTCCTCGAACAGCTCTACAAGCTGACGCCGATGGAGGAGTCCTTCGGCATCAACAACGTGGCACTGGTGGACGGTCAGCCGCTCACGCTGGGCCTCAAGGAGCTGCTGGAGGTCTACCTCGACCACCGCTTCGACGTCGTGCGCCGCCGCAGTGAGTTCCGCCGCACCAAGAAGCGCGACCGGCTGCACCTGGTCGAGGGTCTCCTCGTCGCCCTCCTGGACATCGACGAGGTCATCCGCCTCATCCGCTCCAGCGACAACTCGGCGCAGGCCAAGGAGCGCCTGATCGAGCACTTCTCCCTCTCGGAGATCCAGACGCAGTACATCCTGGACACGCCGCTGCGCCGCCTCACCCGGTTCGACCGCATCGAGCTGGAGTCGGAGCGCGACCGGCTCAACGGCGAGATCGACGAGCTGACCGGCATCCTGGATTCGGACGCCGAGCTGCGCAAGCTGGTCTCCGGCGAACTGGCCGCGGTGGCCAAGAAGTTCGCCACCGACCGGCGTACGGTGCTCCTGGAGTCCGCGGGCAGCCCCGCCACGACGGTCTCGCTCCAGGTCGCCGACGACCCGTGCCGGGTTCTGCTGTCCTCGACGGGACTGCTGGCGCGTACGGCGACCGGTGATCCCTTCGGGGAGGACCCGGACGGCAAGCGCACCAAGCACGACGTGATCGTCTCCGCGGTGCCCACGACGGCACGCGGCGAGATCGGTGCTGTCACGTCCCTGGGCCGCCTCCTCCGCCTGAACGTGATCGACCTCCCGCAGCTGCCCGAGACGGCGTCGGCGCCCAATCTCTCGGGGGGCGCTCCGATCTCGGAGTTCCTGTCCGCCCTGGAGCCGGACGAGACGGTGATCTGTCTGGCGACCCTCGACGAGACATCGCCGGGCCTGGCGATCGGCACGGAGCAGGGTGTCGTCAAGCGTGTGGTGCCCGACTACCCCTCGAACAAGGAGGAGTTGGAGGTCATCACCCTCAAGGACGGCGACCGGATCGTCGGCGCCGTCGAGCTGCGCACCGGCGAGGAGGACCTGGTCTTCATCACGGACGACGCCCAGCTGCTGCGCTACCAGGCCTCGCAGGTACGCCCGCAGGGCCGTGCCGCGGGCGGCATGGCGGGCATCAAGCTGACCGACGGCGCGAAGGTGATCTCGTTCACCGCGGTCGACCCGGCGGTCGACGCCGTGGTGTTCACGGTGGCGGGTTCGCGCGGGACGCTGGACGACTCCGTCCAGACCACGGCCAAGCTGACACCCTTCGACCAGTACCCGCGCAAGGGCCGCGCGACGGGCGGTGTGCGCTGCCAGCGGTTCCTGAAGGGCGAGGACTGCCTGTCGCTGGCCTGGGCCGGTCCGACGCCGGGACGCGCGGCACAGAAGACCGGCATGCCCGTCGACCTGCCGGAGATCGACCCGCGCCGTGACGGCTCGGGCATCTCGCTGGGCAAGCCGGTGTCGGTGGTGGCGGGCCCGGTGTAGTCCGCGGTCAGCCCTCCGGGTTCGGCTCCTGTACGTAGCGGAGGACGCCCCACATGCTGTGTTCGTCGGCATGCGGGGTGTCCTCCTTGCATGCCTCCAGCTCCTTGGCCAGGGCCACCGCGTCGATCCCGGAGCCGATGAGGACGAGCTGGGTGAGCCGCTCGTCCGCACCGGCCCAGGGCTCCGGATAGAAGCGCAGGAACCGCCCGACAGCGTGCACGGCGTACCGGTTGCGGGTGTCCTGGACGCCGAAGTCGACGTACCCCTTGATCCGGTAGAGCCCATCGGGCCTGCTGTCGAGGAATGCCATCAACCGCCTTGGCCCCAGCGGCACTTCGGAGCTGAAGGAGAGGGATTCATAGGCGGAGTGCAGATGGCCGGAGTGGCCGTGTTCCTCCTGACCGCCCTCCCCCGGGCCGCCTTCCTCGTGACCGTGGAGATCGTCGAAGGACAGCTGTCCGATGCGCTCCTCGCCGGGCCTGCAGTCGAAGAGGAACTCCGGATCGACCCGACCGTAGGTCGCGGGGACGACCGCGGCGCGGTCGGCGAGTTCCCGGACGACACTCAGCACACGCTCGGCGTCGTCGGCCCGGTCGATCTTGTTGACGACGACGAGATCGGCGAGAGCGAGGTGCCGGTCGATCTCGGGATGCTTCTCGCGTGTGCCGGCGAACTCGGCGGCGTCGACGACCTCGACGAGCCCTCCGTACACGATCCCCGGGTGCTCGCTGGCGAGCACCATGCGCACGAGTTCCTGGGGCTCGGCGAGCCCGCTCGCCTCGATGACGATGACGTCGATCCGGGCAGAGGGTTGAGCGAGCCGATCAAGATATTGATCAAGTTCACCGACATCGACCGCACAGCACAGACACCCGTTGCCGAGCGAGACCGTGGAGTCGCCGAGCGCTCCGGCCACCGCCATCGCGTCGATCTCGATGGCCCCGAAGTCATTGACGACGGCTCCGATACGGCTGCCACCGCTGCGGTGCAGGAGATGGTTGAGCAGCGTGGTCTTGCCGGAACCCAGGAAGCCGGCGAGAACGATGACCGGGATCTGCCGGGGACTCGACTGGCTCACCATGCGCCCTCTCTGAACCTGTGCGCGCACCGGCTCACGGGACCGGCGCTCACGCGAGGAATGAATGCCGACCCAGCATACGAGTGGGAGGAAACGCCCCGAAGTGAACGATTGTTAGCGGCGCTCGCGGGGCACACGTTGGACATGGCGCCGGTGGACGCGACCCGCACATCCCTCCGTGCGCCTCCTCTCCGCCTCCCTGCCGATCAGAGCCGCTCGGCAACACTGGGGGGCGGCAAGCGCGCCGCCCACCGCTCGCCGGTCCGCTCCCTGTCGCCCCACAACCGACGACCGGCGGACGGTCGCCTGATTCGGGGGTTGACATGGCCACACGGAAAGTCAAAGTGCGTGGGTTGGGCTCCGCCGCCGCGGCGGCGATCGGCCTGCTGACAGGGGCCGCCGTCACCCTCGTCGCGCAGCGAACCACGCTTGACGCGCTGCACGCGCGGATCGAGCTGCTCGAGCAGGCCGCTCAGACCCAGCGACAGGCCAATCTCGCCCACCAGCAGCGGCTTCACTGGGAACTATTGAGCAAGGCCATGGACGATCCCGAACTGGCCGAGGTACTGGACGCGTACGAGGGGACCGTCTCCCCGAGGAAACAGCGCCAGTTCCTCTTCACGAACGCCTTGTACACCAACGCGCTCTGCTACTACCGCATGGGCAACATCACCCGCGAGGAATTCTTCGGCTTTGCCCGCGGGTGGCTCCAGCACCCGATCTTCCGCGAGTACTGGTATGCGACGCGCCCTCATCGAGCAGCTCTCATCAGTACATCAGAAGAAGCCCAAATCGGACTTATGGTCGAAGATCTCCTCGCACAACTGGAGGAGACAGACACGGACGAGTGGTGGGTCGTGGGTGAACCGCCGAGCGAGTAGCGCCTTCCGCCTGCCACGCTCCGGCGCAAGCATGTTCATCCGCGCCACCCTGGCGGGCGGATCACACCTTCGGGCCATAACGAACCAGTAAACCGCGGCGTTTCCCCAGGTGCCAACAGGGTTGACTACTGCGCTATTACGTTTGGGTCGATCCCCACCGAACCGTCGCTCCACGCCGCCCGGTCCGAGGTCGCAGCCCCACAGGGCCGCATCGTGCCGCGCAGCAACAGTGCGCAGGCAATCCCACCTCGAGATCAAAGGGAATCAAGAACAGTGAGCCACATCATCCGTCGGATTGGCACTCCTCCGAGTTTGCGAGGAAGTACGTCCGGTGCCACTTGCCCAGACATTTTCGAACTGTCCGACGGCAGGTTCGCTGTGATCGGAACAGATGTCACCGAGACACTCGACGCCGATCTTCCCCCCGACGCGTCCCGGGCGGACTACGAAAGGATCGTCGTAGTGTCCCGCGAAACCCTTATTCACGCGAAGGCGGATATTCCCGACGTATAGGTGACCGAAAGCCGTACTCTCACGCGAGTACGGCAGACCATCACATCGCTATGCGTTCGCTTTGCCCTCGGTGGCCCCGATTCGCAAGCCGCCCTGTCCGGTGGGCGGCCACGGGACGACCTACACCGTGACCTCAGGGTCACCGCACGAAAGGCCGAGACAATGACGACTGTCGTCCGTCGGATCGGTGCCTCTCCCCGTGCACGAGGCAGCGCAACCGGCCAGTCCTGTCCCGACATCTTCGAGCTCAGCGACGGCAGCTTCGCCGTCATCGGGCGTGAGGCCACTCGGGAGCTCGAGCAGGAGCTCCCGCACGACGCCGCCCGAGCCGACGACGAGCGGATCGTGGTCATCACGCGCGAGACACTCGTCCAGGCCAAGGACGATATTCCGCCCGCGTAGCGGCAGCGGTTCCGGAGCAACCCCCACCCCGGGCTCGGCACCGACCTGGTGCCGGGCCCGTTTCGGGCCGCTCAGCCGAGAGCGGGCACCGCCACCGGCGGAACCGGCCCCACATACCGAGCCGCCGGGCGGATGATCTTCGAGTCCTCCGCCTGTTCCATGATGTTGGCGCTCCAGCCGACCACACGGGCGGCGGCGAACGTGGGGGTGAACATCCCGCGGGGCAGCCCGCAGAGTTCCATGACCACGCCGGCGTAGAACTCCACGTTGGTGTGCAGCTCGCGGCCCGGCTTGAGTTCGGCCAGGATCGCCTCCACCTGGCGTTCCACCTCGACGGCGAACTCGACGAGCGGGCCGCCGAACCCCTGGGCCATCCCGCGGAGCATGCGCGAACGCGGGTCCTCCGTACGGTAGACGGGGTGCCCGAAACCCATGATGCGATCGCCGGCGAGGACACGTTCGCGTATCCAGGGGTCGATACGGTCGCGGGTCCCGATCGCGTCGAGGGTGTCCAGGGCGCGACTGGGAGCACCACCGTGGAGAGGGCCGGAGAGTGCCCCGACCGCGCCCACGAGGCAGGCCGCCACATCCGCACCGGTGGACGCGATCACCCGTGCCGTGAACGTTGATGCATTGAATCCATGGTCAATGGTTGAGATGAGATATTGCTCAACCGCACGAGCACGGGCCGCGTCCGGCTCCGAACCCGTCAACATGTACAGGTAGTTGGCGGCGTACCCCAGGTCCTCGCGCGGCTCCACCGGCTCCAGCCCCTGCCCGAGCCGGTACAGCGCGGTGAGCAGCGTCGGCACGGCCGCCGTCGCCGCGAGGCCGTCGTCGCGGCGCCGCCCGGCGTCGATGTCGTACACCGGACGGAACCCCAGCGAGGCCCCGAGCAGCGACAACGCGGTGCGCAGTCCGGCGAGCGGTCCCGAAGGTCCGGTCGCCGCGGCGATCGCGGGCAGCGCGGCGCGCACGTCGTCCGGCAGCCGGCGCAGCCCCGCGGTCCGCGCGGCGAAGGCGGCACGGCGCGCCCGGTCGGGCAGCTCACCATGGGCCAGCAGATGCCAGACGTCCTCGAAGCCCCGGGTCTGCGCGAGGTCGACGGCCGAGTACTGGCGGTAGTGGTAGAAGCCCTCCAGCCCCCTGACGTCACCCAGTTCGGTGTCGGTGACGACGACGCCCGCGAGTCCTCGCGGCACGTCGACAGAGGTGGACGCGGCTCGGTTGATCGGCATGTTTCCTCCCTGGACTTGATTCGACTGTCCATGCTTGACTCTATAGCTGTCAATATTGATCCAATCAATATAATGATCCACAGATACGGTGGCGCTCATGAGGGATCGAGAAGCGGCAACGCCGGCACACGAGGGCAGACGGCTCAGCACCAAGGAGACCGCCGAACTGCTCGGCGTGAAGCCGGAGACCGTGTACGCGTATGTGAGCCGCGGTCAGCTCAGCAGCAGGCGGGAGCCGGGAGGACGCGGGAGCACGTTCGACACCAAGGAGGTGGAGGCGCTCGCACGGCGCAACAGACGGGAGGGCGGGGGCAGTTCGAGCGGTGGCGGCGAGCTGTCCGTCCGCACCCGCATCACCCTGATCGACAAGGACCGGTACTACTTCCGAGGCGTCGACGCGACGGAACTGGCCGCGCGGTACTCCTACGAAGAGATCGCCGAATGGCTGTGGACGGGCGAGCTGCGCCCCGGTGTCACGTTCACGGCCCCGGAGGCGTCCGCGGCCGTCGCCCGGCGCAGCGTCGACGCGCTGCCCGATCACAGCGGCCCGACCGACCGGCTGCGCGTCGCGGCGATCGCCGCCGCGGCGGCCGATCCACTGCGTTTCGACCTCTCCGAGAGCGCCGTGCTCGGCACCGGGCGCACCCTCATCCCCACCCTCGTCGCCGCGCTTCCCCGGGTACGGCACGACCATCGCGACGAGGGCCCGCTGGCACATCGGCTGTGGGCACGGCTCAGCGGACGCACTCCCGACGATGCGTCACTGCGAGTGCTGGACACGGCACTCGGGCTGCTCGTCGACCACGACCTGGCCGCCTCGACACTGGCGGTCCGGGTCGCGGCTTCGGCCCGCGCGAACCCGTACGCGGCCGTGTCGGCGGGCCTCGGCGTCCTCGAAGGGCCACTGCACGGGGCGGCCAGCGGGCTCGCCCACCGGCTGCTGCTCGACGTACTGGACCAGGGCACCGCCGTTCCCGTGGTCGCCGACGAACTGCGCGCCGGGCGCCGTGTCCCCGGACTCGGCCATCGGCTCTACCCGGGCGAGGATCCACGCGCGCGTGCCCTGTTCGCGCTCCTGGAGGAAGTGCCCGGTGCGGCGCCCGCCCTGGCGGCGGCCCATGACGTGGTGACCACCACGGCCCGCCACACACCCCTGCACGCCAATGTCGACCTCGCCCTGGCCGTCTTCACCGTCTCGTCCGGCATGCCGGCCTCGGCGGGAGAAACGATCTTCGCTGTCGCCCGGACGGCGGGCTGGATCGCCCACACCCTGGAGGAGTACGCGGAGCGCCCCTTGCGGATGAGACCGAGCGGGCACTACGTGGGCGAGCGGCCGCCGCAGCCACTCCCGCGCTAGCCCAGTCACGGGGAGAGCGCCGTGTACGTGCCCTCCGCCAGCCCGGGGCGCCGGGCCTGGGGAGAGCACGGAGAGCACCCTGTAGGCGCCCTCCCGGCGCTCTCCCCGCACGCACTTCCGCGCACCCGGCCGCACGCCCGGACCACCCCTGACGCGCCCCCTGTACACGGCGGGAAGTCGCCCCGGGCGAAGTCAGGTTAGGCTCACCTCTGTGAGTACGTGCACGACCGCGTCGCGGCACCTCGATGAGCCCCTCTCCGGGACCGCGGCCACCGCGAGGACATGGCTGCTCATCGAGCAGCCCGGACCCTGGGGTGCCAAGGCGCTCACTTCGAGCCACCTGGACCCCACGCTCGGCCGCGCCCTCGAAGCCGCCGCGCAGGGCACAGGAGTACGGATCGCGCTCATCCGCCGTCCCGGGCGCCATGCCGACTGCGGTGCGTCCACGGAGCGGCATGTGTACGCGGCCCACACGACCCCAGGAGGCGTATGGCTGCACGCCGCCATGACGCGTGATCCCGGGCGGCTGCTCGACCTCGACTTCGCGGCGCTCGGCACGGGTGATCCGCGCCCCTTCGACCAGGTTCTCCAAGGGCGGCCCCACACCGACGATCCGCTGGCCCTCGTCTGCACCAACGGCAAGCGCGACCGCTGCTGCGCGCTGCTCGGACGCCCCTTGGCGGCGGAACTGGCCGCCTCCGGTGTCAACGGCGCCTGGGAGGTCACCCATCTGGGCGGTCATCGCTTCTCGCCCACGGTGCTGGTCCTGCCGTACGGGTACGCGTACGGCCGCGCCGAGGCCCACGCCGTCAAGGAGATCCTCCAGGGCGTCCGGGAGGGCCGTGTCGTCGCCGAGGGCTGTCGCGGGAACTCCGCCTGGGAACGCCCCGGCCAGGCGGCCGAGCTGGCCGTACGGACGGCTTCGGGAGAGCACGCCGCCGATGTCCTGACGGTGATCCGCACCGACGGCGCGGCGCCGCGCTGGGCGGTGACCGTCGCCCACGCCGACGGCCGCTTGTGGCGGGTCGTCGTCGCGCAGGGCGCCTCACTGCCGCCCCGCCCGGAGAGCTGCGGCTCGGCCCTTGGTTCACCCGCCCGGATGGACGTGGTGGCCGTACGGCAACTGGAGGAGACGGCGGTCGCCGTGGCCTGCTGACGGCCCGCGTCCCGCGCTCGCCCGAACCGGGGCCGGCTCCGTACCGTCGGATCAGCTACGCCGCGACCTGGCCCCGAGGGCCAGAGTCCGGGTTGACCCGAACGGGCCACAGAACGAACCAGGAGCCCTCGTCTGCTCCCTGGCGCCGGATCAGCGACCCGGAGTCCGGCCCGACGGCCGGAGGTGCCGGGCTCGCCCGAACCGGACCGTTGCAAGCTTCCTGTCGCCCGATCCGTGACGCCATGCCGTGCCCGCTGGTGCCAGGTACGGGGGCCCGCGCCGGCGCACCGACCGCAATCTCCCGGACCCCGATCCCGGATCCCGCCTCCCAGATCCTCTCCCTCTCAGCCAGGCCCCACGACCGCCTCACCCATTGATCAAGAGATCCACGCCACACTCTCTTCGGGGGGACGGGCACGCCCCCGTACCGTCATGGGCATGAGTCCCACTCCCCCCGCACGACGACTGCGCCTCGGTCTGCCGCGGCGGGTGTTCTCGCAAGTGCTCCTGATGCAGATCGCGATCGCGGCGGGAGTCGCCGTACTCGCCACCGGACTGTTCCTGGCGCCGCTGAGCGCGCAGCTGGACGACCAAGCCATGCGGCGCGCCCTCGCGATCGCGCAGACCACGGCCGCCCAGCCGCAGATCGCCGTGGACCTCCAAAGGACAGCCCCGTCGAGAACCGGCCCCGTGCAGGTCCAGGCCGAGCGGATACGGAAGGCGAGCGGCGCCGAATACGTCGTCGTGATGGACATGCGGCACATCCGCTGGTCGCACAAGAACCCGGCGGAGATCGGCAAGAAGGTCTCGACGGACCCCCGCCTGGCCCTGGCGGGCAAGGACGTCATGGACATCGACACCGGAACACTGGGGCGCTCCGCACGGGGCAAGGTGCCACTGCGTGACGGCACCGGCCGGATCGTCGGCGCGGTGTCGGTGGGTATCAAGTACGGCAGTGTGCGGGCCCGGTTGATCGACGCGATTCCCGGACTGTTCGCGTACGCGGGCGGGGCCATGGCCGTCGGCGCGCTGGCCGCCTATCTGATCTCCCGCAGGGTTCAGCGACAGACCCGTGACCTGGCCTTCTCCGACATCTCGGCGCTGCTGGCCGAGCGCGAGGCGATGCTGCACGGCATCCGGGAGGGCGTGGTCGCCCTGGACCGCGGCGGTCGCGTGCGCCTTCTGAACGACGAGGCGCAGCGGCTGCTGGGGGTCGGCTCCGAGGCCATCGGGCAGCCGCTCGACGACGCGCTGGGACCTGGCCGTACGACGGATGTGCTGGCCGGGCGCGTCACCGGCACGGACCTGCTCACCGTCCGCGGCCAGCGCGTCCTCGTCGCCAACCGGATGCCCACCGAGGACGGCGGCGCCGTCGCCACACTGCGCGACCGGACCGAACTGGAGCAACTCGGCCGCGAGCTCGACTCGACACACGGCCTGATCGACGCGCTGCGCGCGCAGGACCATGAGCACGCCAACCGGATGCACACGCTCCTGGGGCTGCTCGAACTGGAGATGTACGACGACGCCGTGGAGTTCGTCGGAGAGGTGGTCGGCGACCACAGGGTCACCGCGGAACAGGTCACCGAGAAGATCCACGATCCGCTGCTCGCCGCCCTCCTGGTCGGAAAGTCGACGGTGGCGGCCGAGCGTGGCGTGGCGCTGTGGATCTCGGACCGGACGCTGTTGCCCGATCGGTTGGTCGACCCGCGTGGGCTCGTCACCGTCGTCGGGAACCTCGTCGACAACGCGCTGGACGCTGTCGCGGGCACGCTCCACGCGCGCGTAGAGGTCGAATTGCGCTCCGAAGGGCGCACCGCCGTGCTGCGGGTACGGGACACCGGGTCCGGTGTCCCGGAGGAGCGGCGGGAGTTGATCTTCACGGACGGCTGGAGCACCAAGAAGCCACCCGCGCACGGCAAGCGCGGAATCGGCCTCTCCTTGGTGCGGCGTCTCGCCGAGCGGCAGGGCGGCAGCGCGGAGGTGGCCGACGCGGACGGCGGAGGCGCGCAGTTCACAGTGGTCCTGCCGGAGGCGCTGACGGACCCCGAGCTCGCGCCGAAGGACAGCGGAGTGCTGACCGACGGGCTCGCGGCGGGGAGCGGGCTCGGCCCCGTCCCCGGTCAGGAACCAGGAGTCGTACGACAGCTCCCCTGTCCGGAGACCTTCGGTGCCGCCCTCGCCGCCACCGAAGGCACAGGAGGCACAGGAGGCACAGGAGGCACCAGGAATGCCCGGGACGCCGGGGACGCCTGGAACCTCGAGGAGAAGTCGCGGTGATCGAGGTCCTGATCGTGGACGACGACGCACGGGTTGCTCGTGTCAACGCCGCGTACGTGGAGAAGGTGCCGGGCTTCCGTGTCACGGGCGAGGCGCACAGCGCCGCCGAAGCGCTGCGCCGGATGGAGACCCTGCCGCGCCTGGACCTGGTCCTCATGGACCACTACCTGCCCGACGGGACGGGTCTCGCGGTGGTCCAGGAGATGCGCCGACGGGGCCACCAGACCGATGTGATCATGGTGACCGCGGCACGTGACATCTCGACCGTCCGGGCGGCGTTGCGGCAGGGCGTACTCCAGTACCTGGTCAAGCCGTTCTCGTTCGCCGGGCTGCGGGCCAAGTTGGAGGCGTACGCCGATCTGCGACGCGCCCTCGACCGCGGCGGCAATGCCGAACAGTCCGATGTGGACCGGATCTTCGGGGCCCTCTCGGCAGGCATCGCGCCCGATCTGCCCAAGGGGCACTCCCCTCCGACCGCCGAACTCGTACGGCGCGCCCTGCTGAGCGCGGAGGGCTCGCTTTCGGCCCAGGAGGTCGCGGAGGCGACCGGACTGAGCCGGCAGACCGCGCAGCGCTATCTGAAGCTCCTGGAGCGTACGGGGAGGGCCGGACTGACCCTCAGATACGGCGATGCGGGCCGCCCGGAGCATCGCTACGTCTGGGCGACCCGCGCCTGAGGACACGGTGGACGAGGCGGGACGGCGCCGTACCCGTCGCGCGTACGACTGCCGGGGGAGCACAGTCGTACGCGCGACAAAGCAGCTCGACGCATTCTCGGCCGCAGGCGGTCAGCCGGCCGCCTTCTTCACGAACTCCGTGGTGTACGTCTTGCTCAGATCCACCTTGGCGTTCTTGATGTTGGGGTTGAACGCCTTGAGGACCTTCTCGACGGTCTCGGGGCCGTTCTCGGGCATCACGCCGTCCTCGGTGAACATCGGCAGCGTGCTCTTGATGGCTCCGGCGTACAGCGTCTTGTTGCCCTGGGAGTAGTCGGCGGGCATCTTGGCGGCGATCTCGGAGGCGCTGTGCTCGGCCATCCACCGGAGGGTCTTCACGAAGGCGTTCGCCAGCTTCTGGACCGTCTCCTTGTGACCGTTGACCCAGTCCGTCTGCATGTAGAGGCTGGACGACGGGTACGGCCCGCCGAGCGCCTCCTGCGAGCCCTCGGGGGTCCGCATGTCGATGAGTACCTTGCCGAGGTTCTTCTCCATGACCGTGGCGACGGTCGGGTCC
Source organism: Streptomyces sp. NPDC005784 (assembly GCF_042871525.1). Taxonomy (NCBI): domain Bacteria; kingdom Bacillati; phylum Actinomycetota; class Actinomycetes; order Kitasatosporales; family Streptomycetaceae; genus Streptomyces; species Streptomyces sp. NPDC005784. The sequence goes on along the minus strand of NZ_JBIAIQ010000039.1, from coordinate 8,281 downwards.
GTCGTCATGCCGCCGTCGATGGCGCCCTGCTGGAGGGCGGAGACGAACGTCGGCCCGGCGCCGACGGCGACCGGCGTGAACTCGCTGACCTGCACGCCGTTCTTGACCGCGAGGTACTTCGTGAGGAAGTCGGTGGAGGAACCCAGTCCGGTGATACCGAGCTTCCTGCCCTTGAAGTCCTTGGGTGAAGTGATGTCGCCCGAACGCTTGTTGGAGACGATCTCGACCTCACCCGGAGCGTGCGAGAACTGCACGACGGACTCGACGGCCTTGCCCTTGGTCTGCAGGTCGAGGGTGTGGTCGTAGAAGCCGACGGCACCCTGCACCTGTCCCGAGACCAGGGCGGTCTCGGCCTGGACACCGGCCGGCTCACTGAGGAGTTGGACATCCAGACCCTCGTCCTGGAAGAAGCCGAGCCGCTGCGTGAGCATCGCCGGCAGGTAGATGACCTTGTCCAGGCCACCGACCATGATCTTGACGTGCTCCCCCTTGCCGCCACCTCCGCCGCTGCCGGAGTCGGCCGTCGTGCTCGCCGCGTCGTTGGCGCAGGCGGTGAGCGAGGTGAGAGCGAGCAGACCGGCGGCTGCCAGCGCGGAGTATCTGGCGGTCTTGCGCATGGTGGTTCACGTCCTTGTGAATGGAGGAGAGACGGTGCGTGCGTACGGCGGAATCGCGAGTACGTACGGGCGGGTTCGTGCGTGCCCGCAAGGCGGGGGTCAGCGGTCGGATTCCGACGGCTTCCAGCGGAAGATGCGGCGTTCGCCGAAGGTCAGCAGTCCCTCGGCGAGCAGGGCGACGACGGCGAGGATGACCATCGCCGCGTACACCCCGGCCGCGTTGAAGGTGCCCTGCGACTGCGCGACGAGCAGGCCGATGCCCTTGGTGGCGCCGATGTACTCGCCGACGATCGCGCCGATGAGCGCGAAACCGAAGCTGACGTGGAGGCTGGTGAAGATCCACGAGGTGGCGGACGGAATGACGACCTGAAGCGTCACCCGGCGGTCGCTCGCGCCGAGGATCCGTGCGTTGGCCACCAGGTTCCGGTCGACTTCCCGAGCACCCTGGAAGGCGTTGAAGAACACCGGGAAGAAGACGAGCACCACGGCCGAGGCGATCTTGGAGGCCGGTCCGAGGCCGAACCAAATCACAAAGATGGGTGCGAGGACGATCCTCGGTATGGAGTTGAGCACCTTGATGTATGGACCAAGGATGTCTGCCAGCAAGGTGATCCGCCCGAGGGCGATACCGAAGAGCACACCGGCGACCACACCGATGACCCAGCCGAGCAGCGCCTCGTGAAGCGTGTACCAGACCTGCTCGCCGAGAGAGCCGAGCGCGGTCCCGTGCATCACCCAGGTGTGGATCTGTTCCCAGATCTTCGAAGGCATCGAGAAGTTGAACGGGTCGATGACCTTGGCCCGCGAAAGCACTTCCCACAGGCCGAGCACGGCGACCAGGAGCAGCACCCGGGCGATGCCCACCACGATCTTGCGCTTGCGGGCGGCGCGGGCGCGGGAGTGCGCGCGGCCCGGGATCTTGGCCGCTTCGACGACCGGGGTGCTGAGGACCTCAGGCGACATGAGCGGCACCCCTCTCGCGGGTGATGCGGACCTCTTCGCCCAGGGACTCCCAGATCTCGCGGTAGATCTCGATGAACCGCGGCTCCAGGCGTACTTCTTCGACCTTGCGCGGCCGCGGCAGATCGATGTCGAAGACCTGCTTCACGGTGGCGGGGCCCGCCGTCATCACGACGACCCTGTCGGCGAGCGCGATGGACTCCTCCAGGTCGTGGGTGACGAAGACGACCGAGGCACCCGTGCCTTCCCACAGTTCGAGCAGTTCGTCGGACATCAGCGCCCTGGTCTGCACGTCGAGCGCCGAGAAGGGCTCGTCCATCAGCAGGATCTCGGGGTCGTTGACGAAGGTGGCGGCGAGGGCGACGCGCTTGCGCTGACCGCCGGAGAGCTGGTGCGGATAGCGGTCCTCGAAGGCCGCGAGCCCGACCCGGGCGAGCCATTCCCGGGCACGCTGCTTCGCTTCCGCCTTGGGCACACCGCGGAAGCGGGGCCCGGCCATCACATTGGACAGAACCGTGCGCCAGGGGAAAGTGGCGTCCTGCTGGAAGACGAAGCCGACCTTTTCTCCGACGCCGGCGACCGGCTCTCCGGCGACCAGGACCTCGCCCTCGGTGGGCTCTTCAAGACCGCTGACCAGGGTCAGCGTGGTGGACTTCCCGCAGCCCGTCGGTCCGACGACGGCCACGAACTCGCCCCGGCCGATGGTCAGGTCAAGCTCCCTGACGGCTGTGTGCAAACCCCCTGACGGGGTCTTGAAGATCTTGCTGGCGCCCCGCAGCTCGATGGCGGGGCTGGTGTCTGTGCTCATGGCCCGGGACCGTAGATGTGGTGCGGGCCACAGCATCAGTCTTCTGGGCGCAAGGCATTCTTCTGCTCGCAAGAGTCTGTTGTGCTCATTTTGCTCGCGCTACAACAGCGGAGCCGAAACACGGGCGCAACACTCGCCCCGGCCTTGAGAGAAAGAGGCCCGATGATTGACGTCCTGGTCGTGGACGACGATTTCCGCGTCGCCGAGATCAACGCGAGGTACGTGGGGAAGGTTCCCGGATTCCGGGTGGCCGCCCGCGCGCACAGTGCCGCCCAGGCATTGACCGCGGTCGAGCGCGCGCCCATCGACCTGGTGCTGCTCGACCACTATCTGCCGGACCGGACGGGCCTCGAACTCGTCCACCAGATGCGGGAAAACGGTCACGGCACCGACGTCATCATGATCACCGCGGCCAGCGATGTGGTCACCGTCCAGACGGCGATGCGCCTGGGCGCCCTGCACTACCTGGTCAAGCCGTTCACCTTCACCGCCCTGCGCACCCGCCTCGACTCCTACGCCGCCCTGCGCCGCACCGTCGACCGGGTGGGCGGCCGGGGTGTGACGGGCCAGGAGCAGGTCGACCGGATCTTCGGCGCCCTGCGCACCGCACCCGCGCCGTCCTCCCCCGGGCTGCCCAGTGGTCATTCGGAGCCGACGACGGATCTGATCTGCGACCTGCTGCACCGCGCGAGCCACCCACTGTCGGCCCACGAGGTGGCCGCCGAGACCGGCCTCAGCCGATCCACCGCCCAGCGCTATCTGCGGCACCTGGAACAAGCGGGACGGCTGCGCCTCTCCCTCAGATATGGCGACGCGGGACGCCCGGAACACCGCTACGCGTGGGTGGCCCCCTGAGCCGCACTCCCATGACCAGGGGCTGTCGTGTGGATCGTCGCCCGAGTCCGGTCGCGTACGCGGCTCAGGGGCCCTCAGACAGCCCCGGCGCCCGTGAGCGCGCGGACCTCGACCTCGGCGTGCTTGGCCTCGTCCGGCGGCTCCGCCGAGGTGACGGTGCCGAGCCAGCCGGCGAGAAAGCCCAGCGGGATCGAGACGAGACCCGGGTTCTGGAGCGGGAAGTACTCGAAGTCCACGCCCGGGAACAGTGATTCGGGGCCGCCCGACACCACCGGCGACAGCAACACGAGCAGCAGCGCGGGCACCAGGCCGCCGTATACGGCCCATACGGCCCCGCGCGTCGTGAAGGACCGCCAGAACAGGGAGTACAGCAGCACCGGCAGGTTCGCGGACGCGGCGACCGCGAAGGCGAGACCGACCAGGAAGGCCACGTTGAGATCGCGGGCGAGGAGGCTCAGGGCGATGGCGATCACGCCGATGCCGACCGCCGCGGCGCGCGCCACCGCGACCTCGCCGTGCGGCTTCGCGCGGCGGCGACGCAGCGAGGCATACAGGTCGTGGGCCACGGCGGCCGAGGACGCGAGGGTGACTCCGGCGACGACCGCGAGAATGGTGGCGAAGGCGATGGCGGCGACGACCGCGAACAGGACGGTTCCGCCCGTGGAGTTGGCTCCGCCGCCCAGGTCGAGGGCCAGCAACGGAACCGCGGTGTTCCCCGCGGCGTTCGATCCACGCACCGCGTCGGGACCGACGACGGCGGCCGCGCCGAAGCCCAGCACGATCGTCATCAGGTAGAAGCCGCCGATGAGCCCGATCGCCCACAAAACCGAGCGCCGGGCGGCTCGAGCCGTCGGCACGGTGTAGAAGCGCGACAGGATGTGCGGCAGCCCGCCGGTGCCGAGCACCAGCGCGAGCCCGAGGCTCATGAAGTCGAAGCGTGCCGTCCAGTCACCGCCGTATTTCAACCCGGGCGCGAGGAAGGCCTGACCGTGCCCGCTGCGCCGCGCGGCCGAACGCAGCAGGTCGTTGATGTCCCCGTGGAACCGCATCAGAACCAGCACGGTGAGCACGACGGCCCCGCCGATCAACAGAACCGCCTTGACGATCTGGATCCAGGTGGTTGCCCGCATCCCTCCCATCGACACATAGATCACCATGAGCGCGCCGACACCGATCACCGTCCAGTTGCGCGCCGCGTCGCTCGTACCTCCCAGCAGCAGCGAGACCAGGGTGCCCGCACCCACCATCTGCGCCACCAGATACAGAACGGACACCACCACCGAGGAAGTTCCGGCCGCGATCCGCACCGGCCGCTCGTCCATCCGGGCCGCGACGACGTCGGCGAGCGTGAACCGCCCGCAGTTGCGCACCAGTTCGGCGACCAGGAACAGAACGACCAGCCAGGCCACGAGGAAGCCCACGGCGTACAGCATCCCGTCGTAGCCGTACAGGGAGATGAGTCCCGCGATACCGAGGAAGGAAGCGGCCGACATGTAGTCCCCGGAGAGGGCAAAGCCATTCTCCATGGGCGAGAACAACCGCCCGCCCGCGTAGAACTCCTCCGCCGAACCATGCCGGTTGCGACTCACCCACGTCGTGATCGCCAGCGTCACCGCGACAAACGCGCTGAACAACAACAGGGCCAGGGTCTGATGGTGGCCGCTCACCGCTCACCACCCCTGGCGTTCCGCGTCATCTCCTGGGTGTCCCAGCGCAGTTCCAGCGCGGCCCGGTCCCTGCGCAGCCGCGCGTGGCGCGCGTAGGCCCACGCGAACAGAAACGTCGTGAGGAACTGCCCGAGTCCCGCGAGCAGTGCCACGTTCACCGCACCGGCGACGGGACGCGCCATGAAGCCCGGCGCGGTGGTCGCGGTCACCACATAACCCACGTACCAGGGGAAGAAGACGGCGATGGCCGGGATCACGAACCTGCGGTACCTGCCGCGCACTTCCTGGAAGGCGGCACTGCGCTGCACCTCCAGATAGACGTGGGCCGCTCCGCCCGTTCGTCCTTCGTGCTCCGAGCGGGCGGCCGGCACGGCGGGAGCGAGCGCACCCGTGCCGTCCAACTCGCCCCAGCCGGAAGCGAGCGCGTCGTACCAGGGGTCGTCGAACCGGACCTCCCCGGAGTCGCCGCCGTCGTGCTTGTCCACCGAACTCTCCTTGTCCGCGACCCGTTTCGGCCACGTGCCCAAGGATGTGCAGATCGGGAGGCTCCCGGACTCCTCTCTCCGGGCTCTTCACCCCATCAGGTGACTTCATCCCGCGGGCGGCCGTACGAGACCTTTCCCATAGGCGTAACGCACCGCTTGCGCACGGTCCTTGAGACCCGTCTTGGCGAAGAGATTGTTGATGTGGGTCTTCACGGTGGCCGTGGACACATGCAGCTTGCGGGCGATCTCATGGTTGCTGAGGCCCTCGGCGATCAGCAGGAGCACCTCGGTCTCGCGCGAGGTGAGCCCGTCGGGCGCCTCCGCGGGCGGTCGGGGCTCCGGTTCCGGATCCGACAGCCGCTCCAGCAGCCGTCGCTGGATGCTCGGCGAGAGCCCGGCGTCCCCGGAGAGCACGCTTTCCACGGCCCGCACGATCTCGTCGCCTCCCGCGTCCTTGGTCAGATAGCCACGGGCCCCGGCGCGGAGCGCGGGGAACAACGACTCGTCGTCCGCGTACGTCGTGAGCACGACGACCTGCGTCCCGGGGTACTCGGCACGGATGCGCCGAGTCGCTTCGACCCCGTCGCAGCGGGGCATGCGCAGATCCATCAGCACGACGTCCGGGGCGAGTTCGGCCACCAGCGCCACCGCTTCGGCTCCGTCACCGGCCGCTCCGACGACCTCGATCCCGGGCAGCAGTCCCAGCAGCATCACGATGCCTTCGCGCACGACCGTCTGATCGTCCGCGACCACAACCCGCGCCGGCTTCCTGCCCTCCACCTGCTCGGTCATACCGGCACCTTCAACGTCACCACGAACCCCTCCTCGCCCGGTCCGGCATCCAGCGAGCCGCCCAGCAGCTCGGCGCGCTCCCGCATGCCCAGCAGACCGTACCCGGCTCCCGAACCGCTGAGCTCGCCCGGTTTTCCACCCGAATCCCGTACGTCCAGCGTCACTTCGTGCTCGCCGTAGTCAAGCCGGATGTGAATCTTGGCGCCCGGAGCGTGCTTGCGTACGTTCGTCAGCGCCTCCTGCGCGACTCTGCGCACCGCCTGGGAGGCCTCCGCCGGCAGCGGCTGACGGTCGCCCGTCACCGTGACATCGGCACCGTCGGCTGTGGTGACGAGTTCGCCGAGGAATTCCTCCAGCGGAGACATCTCGCCCCGCAGCGCGGAGAGTGCCTGCCTCGTCTCCGCGAGCCCCTCGCGGGCCATTCCGCGTGCCGCCACGACCCGTTCGAGGATGATCTCCCGGTCCGCTCCCCTCTCGATGAGCAGCCGCGCCGCCTCCAGATGCACAAGTTGCGCCGAGAGACTGTGGGCGAGCACGTCGTGGATCTCCCGCGCTATCCGCGCGCGCTCCGCGAGCGCCGCCGACTCCGCCTCGGCCACGCGGGCCGCGCGCTCCTGGGCCAGCAGCCGCTGCGCACTCCCCCGCGCTTCCGCGTCGAGGCGCAGCACATACCCGGCGAGTGCGAGCCCCACGGTGGTGGCCGCGGTGGTCAGCCAGACGTCGTTGTTGACCGACGCGTACGCGCTCAGCGCCACCGCGGTGGCGGGCAACGCCGCCGCGAGGGGCAGCCGTTCGATGGCGCCGGCGGCACACCCGCACCACAGAACGAGTGCCGGAACCCGGAAGCCCGCACTCTGCCCCACGGCCGCGATCGCCAGCAGCAGAGCGAGCAGCACCAGGGACGGCAGCAGGCGATGCTCCAGTGTGGTGCGCCAGAACCCCCAGGCGAGGAGCCCGCACGCCACGATTCCCGTGACGCCTCCGGCTAGCGCCCAACCGTTCAGCTCCGTGTTCGTGAACGTCGTGGCGATGAGCATGGCAAGGAGGATGGCGCGCGTGAACCGGCTGAGCGCACGGCGGGCCTTGTGCACGCCCACTCGGGAGAGTGCCTCACGGGAGGGCCAGCGCATCCAGGCGTTGTCGGTCACAGGCGCTCCTTCCACAGGACCCGGCCCACGCCGTCACCGTACGGCGAGCCCTGTCGGGTCGCCGCCGGCTGCAGGGACTGTGCCCGCCAGGTCACCAGCCCGGAACGGACCAGGAGGGTGGACGCCAGTCCGAGCATCAAGGCAGAGGAGTTCTGCTGCACACCGAGCAGGGCACCGATACCGAACAGACCCAGGCGCAGGCAGATGCCCGCGATCCAGATGGCCCCGCTGGCTTTGGTGCTCCTGCTCCACAATGCGCCGTCCGGCTCCGTCCATATCCGGGTGGTCCACGCCCATCCGGCGCCGATGGCCAGCGCCGTCACCAGCTCCGTGCCCAGCAGGAGGGACGCCTCGACCCGGTGGTGCGGGTCGATCACTCCGGGGTCGCGCAGTGCCATGAAGGCGAGCACAGCGGGCACGATCCACCAGCGCCTGTCCGAATTGATCCGGCGCGCGCGGAACTGGCGCGCGATCACCACGACGGCAACGGCGAAAATCGCCACAGCATTGATGCACGGCCTCCGTGAGCGAGGAGCGGGTGTCCGCAGCGAGCGCTGCCGACACCATCGACGCTACGGAAATCGCACCCTCGGCAGATCGGCGCCCGGGTGGATCGTGGGTGGATCCCCCACACCCTCATCCCTCCACCCACGGGTGGAGGGCTCGCCCCCGGACCGGGCAGCGTGCGACCGTCCTCGAGGCTTCCCTCGCCCCTCCGACCCTCCGCCCCTCCGCCCCTCCGCCCCTCCGCCCCTGGGGCTCCACACCCCGGACCCGTTCCTCAAACGCCGGAGGGGCTGAATCTGCGAACGGTGGGGGGGGGGCGGGGCCCGCCCCCCCCCCCCCCCAACCCCGCCCCGGGACCCCCCCCGGGGCGGGCCGGGGCATACCGCCCCCACCAAACGCGCCGCCCCCCGCGCCAAATAAAACAGTGCCGGGGCCCCCGCCG
>NZ_JBIAIQ010000038.1:0-77835 GCF_042871525.1 Streptomyces sp. NPDC005784 | reverse complement strand
GTGACCAGGGTGACGACGCTGCCGGACTCGCCGGCTCGGGCGGTGCGTCCGCCGCGGTGGAGGTAGTCCTTGTGGTCGGTCGGCGGGTCGACGTTGACGACGAGGTCGAGGTTGTCGACGTGGATGCCGCGCGCCGCGACGTTGGTCGCCACCAGCACGCTGACGTGCCCCGTCTTGAACTGCGCCAGTGTGCGGGTGCGTTGCGGCTGTGACTTGCCGCCGTGCAGCGCGGCGGCCCGAACCCCACTGTTGAGGAGGTCCTGGGTCAGCCGGTCGACGGCGTGCTTGGTGTCCAGGAACATGATCACGCGGCCTTCGCGGGCGGCGATCTCTGTCGTGGCGGCGTGCTTGTCGGCGCCGTGGACGTGCAGGACGTGGTGCTCCATCGTTGTGACCGCTCCGGCTGAGGGGTCGACCGAGTGCACGACGGGGTCCGTCAGGTAGCGGCGCACCAGCAGGTCGACGTTGCGGTCCAAGGTGGCGGAGAACAGCATCCGCTGCCCCTGCGGACGCACCTGGTCGAGCAGCGCGGTGACCTGCGGCATGAAACCCATGTCGGCCATCTGGTCGGCCTCGTCCAGCACCGTGATGCCCACCTGGTTCAGCCGGCAGTCGCCACGGTCGATGAGGTCCTTGAGCCGGCCCGGGGTCGCGACGACGACCTCGGCCCCGCCTCGCAGCGCGCCGGCCTGCCTGCCGATCGACATCCCGCCCACCACCGTGGCCAGCCGCAGCCTGACGGACCGGGCGTACGGAGTGAGCGCGTCGGTCACCTGCTGCGCCAGCTCACGCGTCGGTACGAGGATCAGCCCCAGCGGCTGGCGGGGCTCAGCACGCTGTCCGGCGGTACGGGCCAGCAGAGCGAGACCGAAGGCGAGGGTCTTGCCGGAACCGGTGCGCCCGCGGCCCAGGACGTCACGGCCCGCCAGGGAGTTCGGCAGTGTCGCGCCCTGGATCGGGAACGGCGCGCTCACACCCTGGCTGCCGAGTTCGGCCAGCAGCTGCGCGGGCATGGAGAGATCGGCGAAGCTCTCAACGGCAGGCAGCGCTGGAGTGATCGTCTTAGGGAGCGCGAACTCACCCTGCACCGCGGCGGGCCGGTGGCCGGAGCTGCCGGCGCGGGCAGGACCGCCGGAACGGCGCGGTGCCGGCGAGCCGAAGCGGCTGGCGCCCCTTCCTGCGTCGACGCTGCCATTTCGGGCGCGGGGCGAGCGGTCGTTCGTACGTGTGCGGTTCATGCGGAACCTTCCTCGATGCGGCACATATCAAGGAATTCCCGCAAGCGGTGAGCAGCACGGAATTACAGGTATGGACCGATGTCAAAGCAAATCCGGCCGACGGAAATCCGCGGCGGGCGTAAATACTGAAATAGGTGACGCAGCAAGGACGTAAAGTCCCGGGCGCCGGGTGCAGTGTGGCTATTCAGGATGCGCCTGCATCCTGAAGGAGGAGCCGGGCGTGGTGAGACTGCGGATTTCTCCGAGCCGTCCCGCAGGTGAAACCACTGCGGGAAAATGCGTGTAGCTGGGGCCCGCACCCCGAGGGATGCGGGCCCCAGCTACAAAGTGCGCGTCAGCGTCAGGCCGGAACGATGTTCTCGGCCGTCGGGCCCTTCTGGCCCTGCGCGATGTCGAAGGTCACCTTCTGGCCTTCCTGAAGCTCACGGAAGCCCTGGGCGGCAATGTTCGAGAAGTGGGCGAACACGTCAGCGCCGCCACCGTCCTGCTCGATGAAGCCGAAACCCTTGTCCGCGTTGAACCACTTCACGGTACCAGCAGCCATGTCATATCTCCTTTGGGGCAGTACACCGGCATCCGCACTGTGCGAACACCGTGTCGCCGCGATGATTACCCCGCCGGAAAATGACCGGAAATACAAAAGCGCTCTCCCCGACAGAAGTCGAGTTCGAGCACTTGAAGTTCGGGAACCACAACTGCAACTGAGATGGACAGTAGCACGCCGCAACGGCCCGCGTCGGCTAAGTAATTCCACTCCGCTCATTGCGGTAAAAACTCTCACTACACGGTCCGGCAAACTCTCACCTCACGAGCACAGATATTGACTCACTCGCAGTGCAACGTTCCAGAAAAGCGGAGTCGTCAGCCGCAACCAGGGTTGTCGGGGCGCTTTGGCGTGTGCGGCTGTCCGCAGGATCGCATTGAACAGCGGCCAAGAGCAGCCACCAACATGAGGCGGACTTGCGCTGATCGCCGCGTCCGGAGCAGTAGTCGAGCGTTCGATCCGGTGAGGGGACGTCACCGTGGATCGTGTCGGGCAAACTGCGCCCTCCGGAAGTGCCGTGCGTTCAAAGGCTCGGCTTCACCCGGACATGGCAGCTGACAGCGGGCTGAAACTTTGGTGTTCGTTCGCCGTCTGTCCGACGGGCGCCGCATCCATGACGGCCTGTGGGGAGAGTCCGACCGCTGACCGGGAGCGGAGCGGCTTTGCCTGTCGTCAGGAGGGGAGGGCTTGACGGAGCGTGGGACAACAGGGAATGACCGTGTCGAGACCAACGATTTCAACGACCCGCTGAACCGCTGCCCGCAAGGCCGCCAGCCGAATCCAGCCGCCGGCGGACGCTTCATCGCGTTGTGCGGCCAGGACACTGACGGCGCTGGAGTCCATGAAGGCGAGCGCACTGCAGGACGCCGGAAGCGCTACACCTTATAAGGGTGCTACCCCCGTGTGACCGTGCTGCAGGTAACGTTCCAGGCGGGCGTACCCGGCCCTGAAAGGGGTAGCGGGCGGGGAGAGGGAAGCGAGCACGGATGGACGAGACAAGAGGGGCCGAAGGCGAAACGGCCTCGCTGTTGGAGACATCGCTCGCGCTGGACAGCGACGGCTCCCGCATAGCTCAGGCCCGTCATCTGGCCGCGGCTTTCCTGACGAAGGTGAGAGACGACCACGGCATCCCGGTGGTGACCGCCACGGTCGAGATCGTCCAGTTGATCGTCAGCGAACTGGTGACCAACGCCCGAAAGTACGGGCCGGGACCGGCCCTCTTGCACCTGCGGGTCACCAGTGCCGTGCTGCGGGTTGAACTCTGGGACAGCAATCCCGCTGTGCCGGCTGCACAGGCGCTGGATCCGGAACGCATCGGCCAGCATGGCCTGGAGATCGTCAGGGCACTCGCCCAAACCGTCATCGTCGAGCGGACCCCCCTCGGCAAGCGCATCACCGCGGACATCGCCCTCATCCCGGCCACCGCATAGCCGGTCCCGTCTCGCCTGTTCGAGTAGCTCATGGCGACGGCGCCGGTCGGCCGGCGGCCGTGTGCCTCGCGTGACGTGGCCCCCGTACCGTCCGCATCGAGCACTCCCCCGCAGGCAGGACCCGGAAGCATGAAACCCGGGTATCGAAGCTGCCCGCCAGGGACGCACCGGGCCCGTCGGCCTCTGCGGGAGTCGAGGCGGGCCCGGCGCTCATGGAACGCCGCAGGCTCGCTCCGCTGCGGGAAGCAGCCTCAACCACCACACCCGAACGGCGCAGGGAGACTGCGCCCCCAACCTAGGCCGTGTATCGAAAGTGGATCTTGAGCGATGAATGATCCCTGCTCATGGGGCGGGGAGATCTCACGGACGAGCAGTGGGCGGTGCTGGCGCCCTTGTTGCCGAAGGGGACGAAGGCGGGGCGGCCGCCTGTCTGGACTCGGCGACAGTTGATCGACGGCATACGGTTCCGGGTCCGGACCGGTGTTCCCTGGCGGGACGTGCCTGTCGAGTACGGGCCGTGGGGCCGGGTCTACGACTTGTTCCGCCGGTGGCAGCGGGACGGAACATGGCACAGAGTCCTCACCCGGCTCCAGTCGCTGGCCGACGCGAAGGGTGCGATCACGTGGGACCTGAGCGTCGACTCCACGGTGTGCCGCGCCCATCAGCATGCAGCCGGGGCCCGCAGGCAGGGTGATCTGCAGAAGGAACCACCAGGCGGTGTCTTCACCAAGCCCGTTGATCACGGACTGGGACGCTCGCGTGGCGGGTTCACCACCAAGCTGCACTTGGCCGTCGAGCAGGGCCAAAGGCCCATGTCGATCGTGATCACGGCAGGGCAGCGCGGAGACTCGCCCCAGTTCGAACCCGTGCTGGCGAAGGTCCGCGTGCCCCGCATCGGGCCGGGTCGGCCGCGCGTCCGCCCCAACCGCGTGCGGGCTGACAAGGCGTACGCCTCCCGCAAGAACCGCGCCTACCTGCGTCGCCGGGGAATCCGCTGCACCATCCCGGACAAGGCCGACCAGGCACGCAACCGCCAGAAGCGAGGCTCCCACGGTGGCCGGCCACCGCATTTCGACCCCGTCGACTACCGCGAACGGCACGCGGTCGAGTGCGGAATCAACCGCCTCAAGCGCCACCGGGCCGTGGCCACCCGCTACGACAAGCTCGCGGTCCGCTTTGAAGCCACTGTCCTGGTCGCGGCCATCAACGAGTGGCTGTGATCAGCACGCGTCGCTACAGCTCGTAGTCCCGGGCCAGCTCCTCCCAGTCAATGCTACGAAGGGCAAGACCAGCGTCCTCGCCCGCCGGTACCTCCGGTGCTGGCTGGAACCAGGCGACGACGAGGGTGGAGCCGTCCATTGACGGGTCGAGCGCCGCGGAGTTGAAGACACCGACGCAAGCCACGGAAGGCAGCACCTCAACAGGGCCGAAGGCGCCGGCGGTCTCGTCCGGGTACTCGCGGGAGGGCGGAACGAGATGGACCGGCGTGGAGGAAAACGCGCGTTCGGCCTGCCGCTGGAGCCAACTGACCTTCAGGTCGTTGATGCGCTTGCACGGGTAGCCCTCCAGCATCCCCCCATAGGTCGAAGACATCCGTAGCTCGGTGAGCCGGATCGAACGACCGGACAAGAGGACTATGTGACCCAGCGACATGCCGACACCCTATGCGCACGATTCACTTCCGACACACGACCTAGCCCCTCACAGCCGCTACCGACCCATCGGGTTCGACGATCCGGCGGCGCGGCGGTGTTCGGCGTTGATGCGCTGGGCTTCTTCGAGTTGGTCCTCGAGGATGATGATGCGGCAGGCGGCGTCGATGGGGGTGCCGTTGTCGACGAGTTCGCGGGCGCGGGCGGCGATGCGCAGTTGGTAGCGGGAGTAGCGTCGATGGCCGCCCGCTGAGCGGAGCGGGGTGATGAGACGGGCTTCGCCGAGGGCGCGCAGGAAGCCCTGGGTGGTGCCGAGCAACGCTGCGGCCCGGCCCATGGTGTAGGCGGGGTAGTCGTCGTCATCGAGCCGGCCGAACGAGTCGTCTGCTGTCACTTGCACCTCTCCGAGAAACGCGTGGAGGGGCCCCGGCGCTATTCGCGCCAGGGCCCCGAAGGAACTGCTACACCATCTGCCGGCCCTGATACTGCACCGACTTTCTGTTTCCGCACGCCCACCCGGGAGAGGGCGGGGAATGCGGGGATCGCGGTTGCTCGACCGGAGACCACCTCACTATCGATGTCCTGCGGTACCCGGGCTCTGCAATTCCGCCCGGGCGATCCTGATGGCGCTCGGCCCCTCCGTTCTTTCCCTCTGGGATCAACTCACTGCTGGTACTGCTCTACTGCGTACTGCTGGTGATGCGACCTCGGTGACCTGTGACAGCGTCACTCTTCGGCAGCCAGCCCCGTCGCCCGTCCTGCGTCTGCTCTGGCTTAGAACCCCACTGCCGAACTTCCCGGTGCGCGCGCCCGCAGCCGACGCCTTCACCGAGGAACCACTTACTGACTTCACTGCTGGGTCTTGCGAACTGCACTTACAGGTACTGCCACTGCATCAACTGCGGTCCTGCTCACGGCGGCCCCTGATCACTGCGAGCCACCCGGTCCGGCCGTCAGCCCCGTCGCCGTCCTGCGACAACCCCGGCTCCGAAACTCCACCACCGCACCGCCCTGCACACTGCAACTACCTCTACCACTGCCTGGCAGTTCGTGTCTGCCAGGCCCTGCCGATCTCGGCTACGAGAGAAACCATAGCCAGACGATCTCCCAATGTCTACTCCAGCCAACATAGATTTCCGCGTGGCCGGCGAGGAGGTAATCGAGCTCTAAGCGCCACGACACTCCCCGGGCTCCGCCGAGGGGCAGCACAGGGAGCAGTGTGAGCCACGCCGAGTTCAGGTCGGTACCATCACCAGCCGCGGTACCCCGTGGACGCGAGGCCGGTACGGGCTGCCGCGCGCCCGCTGCGCCAGACGCCTGTCCGGCCCGGCGGAATCTACGGCGGCGTCACCGTCCGATACCGACAGCGGAGACGAGCCGTGGCTTGCGAAACCAGTCCCCAGGTGTCAGCTGAGCTCTCGAGGCGGGCGGCCCACCATGCCGCTGCTGTCGCGTAACGCCTCCTGGAAGCAGGTCTGCCGGTGACCGGGATTCAGAGTTGCGGTCCCTGGCGCGACACGGACGGTGAGTACCTCGATGTGGAGGCCGGCATCTCGTTCACGCCGGCATTCCAGGATCAGCATGGCGGGGTGCCTGCGGGCTCCACTGGGCGGGCACGTCCGGCTGGTGTCTCTACACCGCCGACAAGGAGGACCGGTACCTGTCCGGCGTCCGGTGGCCCGGTGCCGGCCTCCTTCCCGAGCCCCGGCTCGTCGCGGCCTTCGTCGACGCTTTTCGTCTCGGCCCGGCCGGGGCCGGCAGCAGCGAACAGCCGTACTACCGTCAGGAAGGCCAGGACTTCCCCATGCTGCTGGACAGTCTGGCCCCTACCTTCCCGCCCGGCCCTGCCTGTTCGAGGAATCCCAGATCCGATTCGCCGACCTGCACAGACGCGCCTACGAAAACCGCGTGCGGCGGGCACTGGCCTCCTGCTCCTCCGCCCCCAATCCCGCTGGGCGCGACGACGCGGGCGGAGCGGGGTCAGGTGCCAGGCCGCGGGTGCTTGGGAAAATACCCCGGGGCGAGAGTGCCTCCCAGACCACCCAATCACCCAGACAGAGCAACCGGTTTACGGCCGGGCATCCCAGCGGTGTCGCACCTCGCCGAGGGAGGACAGTGGCCGAGGTCGTCGCAGCAGACGAGAAAAAGTGTCCCAGAGAGCGGACGAATCGTTTTGACGAATGTGACGGATGATCATTGGATGACCTCCAGCCGCGGCGCAGAGGCGGGCAGCGGCAAACGCAGAGCCGATGCACGCCTCCCGGACAAGCGCGCCGAAGGCACCCCGCACACGCCCGCCAGCCTCCGAGAAAGTCCCGGACCGGGGCACACCCCTGTGCACACAGCTCGCCAAGGAATGGGCATCCCGCGGCGCCACCGTCCCCTGCCCCGACCCGCTGTGGCAGCATCTGGCCTCTCCCGAACGCCTGACGCACGAGACAGAAGGCACCGTGCGCCGGCGCCACCTGGAAGAGGACACCCACCCCGGTGACCGCACAGCCAGGCCAGCTCAACCGGAGACACCCCGCCGGGCGGCCCGATGAACTCCTCGCGCAGAAGCCCTCACACACGCCGCCACTGCTGTCGAGGCGGGACGCGCTGCCCTGCACGCCAGCCCATCGGCACGGGTACGCCGCTCTCGACACAGGTCAGGGCCGCGCAGCTGCTGTGCGACCCTGACCCGTGCATCACAGATCCCGCCGACGCGCCGGACAAGTCCAGGCATCCGCTGTTCTGGGTTGGCGTACGGGCTACATGGCGTGCCCTGCACGCAAAGCACGGAGCCCTCGGCCGAGGGTGGGGAGGGTCAGGCCGGGTTGATGTTCTCGGCCTGCGGACCCTTCTGGCCCTGGGTGACGTCGAACGTCACGATCTGGCCCTCCTGAAGCTCACGAAAGCCCGAGGAGTTGATCGCCGAGTAGTGCGCGAAGACATCCGGGCCGCCGCCGTCCTGGGCGATGAATCCGAAGCCCTTCTCCGCGTTGAACCACTTCACAGTTCCCGTGGCCATGTCTCATGCCTTCCAGTCGATGAACGCCTCCCACGCCATGCGGAAAGCGGAGGTGATCGCCCTGGTCCCTGCGGCACAGCACAGCAAAACGCCCACGCCGAAGGCGTGGGCAAAGGGGAAATCCGAACCACGACAGCTGACGCAGACGCTACACGCCCGCACACCCCGTCACCAGAGGAAACGATCACGCGGCACGCCCACAACACCGGCGACTGCACGAGTCGGGGCGGCGAAGCGACCGATGCCCGGGCCACCAGCGGGCAGGGCAGCATTTCCTGAGCGGCCGGACCGGGTTCCCGGTCCGGTGTGCCCGTGAGCGCGAGCAGTTGTGCGACATCCCGCGCCCCTATCTCGTAGTGCGGCAGGGCGACGGTGGTCAGCCCGGGGAACATGCCGTCGAAAATCAGTTCCTGGTTGTCGAACCCGATGAACGACAGGTCGGCAGGGATCGACAGCCCCGGTTCGGCGGCGGCGTGGTGGACGCCCATCGCCATCCGGTCGGCGAAGCAGAACAACGCAGTGCGTCGTTCCGCCGCCCGGAGCAGCGTGAGCGCCGCCCGGTACGCGCCGGCAGCCGAGGCGGTCTCGGCCGCCACCAGCCGGGGACCGAAGGTGACGCCGGCTTCCGCGAGGGCCTGCCGGTATCCCTCCAGGCGTCCGTGGATGGCCGGGATGTCGTCGACGTTGTTGATGAAGCCGATCCGGCGGTAACCGTGGCGGAGCAGTTCCTGCACCGCCGTCGCCCCACCCTGCACCTCGCCGGGTACCGCCGACGGTACGGACGGGTCGTCCGCGCGTGCGTCGAGCAGCACCGTGGGGACCGAGCGCAACGGCTCCGGCACCTCCACGACCCGGTGGTACATGGACGCGTACAGCACCCCGTCGACCTGGCGCTGGAGCAGGAGTTCGATCTCCTTGCGCTCCAGCTCCGGGTCTCCGCCGGTGTTCAGCATGAGCAGCAGCGGGTCGTGCTTGGCGGCTGCCTCCTGCGCTCCTAGGATGATCCGGCCCGCGGGGGGGGGCGATCTGGTCACTGACGAAGCCGATGGTGCTCGACCGCTTCAGCCGCCGGCCACGGGCCAGTCCGTTGGGCGCGTATCCCAGTTGCCGGGCCGTCTGCAGAACGCGCTGCCGGGTCTCGGTGTTGACGCGCTTGCCCTCGACCTCGTTGAGGATGTGGGAGACGGTGGTGACCGAGACTCCGGCGGCTGCCGCCACGTCCTTTATCCCGATCCGCCTGCCCAAGTGGTGCCCAATCGTTTTGGCAAGTGAGTACGGCATGAGACCGCGCCCCGGTGGAGGCCTTTGTCGACGGTTCGTTACGGATTCGTGGCCAGCGGGTTCAGGAACGTCAGCACGGAGGCGTCCTCTTCGATCAGCGGAACGAGGGCGGCGTTGAAAGGGCCGCCGTACGGGGCGTTCAGGTGCGCCTGGAAGGCGTCCTCGTCCCGGTACACCTCGAAGATCCAGAAGGCGCGCGGGGCGGCTGCCTTGGTGTAGACGTCGAAGGCGAGGTTGCCTTCTTCCTCGCGCACCTCCAGGGTGTAGTCGCCGATCAGACGGGCGACCTCGTCCTGTGCTCCCTCGCGGGCGGTGAACTCGGCGAGCAGGGTTTTCTTCACGGTCTCGTGTCCTTGTCAGTCGTGGGCGTCACTTGTGGGCGGAGTCGAGGTGCCAGACGACGGCCTTGTCCAGCTTCACCGAGCCGTTCCCGGCGAAGACCGACACTCTCTGGCTGGCAGGGTCGGGGAAGATCTGGTCGGTGATCGAAACCGCGCCGCTGCCGCCGAACACCTCGACGGCCACCAGTCGACGAGGATCCGCAGCTTCACCTTGCCGTTCTCGGCCTTCAGCGCGGTCCGGACACCGGGAAGGTGCTGTTGAAGTCCACGGCGCCGGAGTGGGTGCGGTCGACGTACACAGCTCCTGAGTCGTGATGTCGTAGCCGATGACGGTCTCCTCGCCATTCGCGCCGGTGCGCACCTTCAGACCGAAGCGTTCGGCGTCCTTGAGGGAGAGGGTCGCCTCGATGTCGAGAGCCTTGCCCTGCGCCGCGGGGCCGATCAGGGTCTTGGAGGCACTCTTGACGGTGACGCCGGACGCGGTCACCGCGTGCGGCTGCCACAGGGGCCACACCCTGTTCACGGGCCGGCTGGTCAACAGGATGCTGCCGTCGACCGTACGCAGGGCCATCTCCCCGAGGATGCTCTGCGCGCCGCGCCAAGGTGACGTGGGGATGACCCCGCTGTAGTCCCAGTTGTTCATCCAGCCGATCATGTACCGCTTGCCGCCCGGCGCGTTCTCCCAGGACACCGCCGTGTAGTAGTCCTTGCCGTAGTCGGCCCAGTCGGCGCGCTGCACGACGGACTTCGCGGCCGTGTCGGTGGCGGTGAACCGGTCGGCGAGGAGGTGGCCCCAGCCGGCGGTGTTCATGTCGACGATCTGGATCTGCGCCTCCTTGCCGGCGTAGGAGCGCATGTCGAAGGAGGCCCGGTCCAAGTCTCGCTGTTGGAGCTGCGGACGACCTTGCCGTCGACGATCAGGTTGACGGACGTCTCCTGGGAGACGAGCTGGGCCTGGGTGTCCGAGAGCCTGCCGGGATACACGTCCAGAGCTCATGGTGTCTCCTGCGCTGTGGCCGTCCACTGGGCGGAGCCTGCGGCTCGTGCGTGGCCCGACCGAAACGTGACGCCCTGGTCGGCGTCGTCGTCCAGGCGGCCGAACCGGGGGTGTCATCGTTGACTTGTGTCATCGTTGACATCAAGTGGCCCGATGATGTGCGGAATCCGGCGGACGCGTCAAGGGTTGGGGCGGAACTGCCCGGCGCGGCCCGCCCGCCCGTCAGGCGCCGCCGGCGGCCGCAAGCTGCGCCAACTGGTTCCGCCACGGCGGATTGGGACCGGCGACCGAGCAGGTCAGGGCCGCGACCCGGGTGCCGAACCGGCAGGCTTCCGCGACCTCGTCGAGACCGAGATCGGCCAGCCGGCCACCGAGGAGTCCGCGGGCGCCGAGGTGGTGCAGCAGGCCGGCGGTGAAGGAGTCCCCCGCGCCGACCGTGTCGACGACCCGCGTGGCCACCGCGGGCACCCGCAGCCGTTCGCCGTCGAGCGAGGCCAGGGCGCCGTCTGCGCCGAGCGTGATCACGACGAGCCGTACCCCCGCCGCATGCCAGATGTCGCACGCCTGCTCGGGCGGAGTGCCCGGCAGGAGGAGTTCCAGGTCGTCCTCGCTCAGCCGCAGGATGTCGGCGAGAGCGCACCAATGCGCCAGCCGGGCGCGGTAGACCTCGGGGCGCACCAGCAGCGGCCGGACGTTGGGATCGATGCTGATGGTGGCCCGCGGAGCAGCAGCCGCCAGGAACTCCTCCACCGCCGCTCCGCCGGGCTCACGGACCAGCGCCAGCGACCCGGTGTGCACACAGGCTGTTTCGGACAGATCCACCCTTGCCAGTTCCCCTGGAGTCCACTGCCAGTCGGCCGTGTTCTGCGCGTGGAACGAGAACGCGGCCTGCCCGGTGGCGTCCAGCTCCGCCACGGCCAGCGTGCTGGGCTCGGCGGCGGCGACGGCGTACGACAGGTCGACGCCGGACGCCTCCAGGTGGGCGCGGAACAGGCGGCCGAACACATCGCCGGACAGGCGTGCGAGGAAGCGGGCCGGCGTGTCCAGCCGGGCCAGGGCCACCGCCGTATTCGCAGGTCCGCCGCCAGGCAGCACCCGCAGGGCGAGCTCGTTCGAGGCGTTTGCCGGTTCGGCGAAGGCGTCCGCGACGCACTCTCCCAGAACGGTGATCTGACGCGGGCTCATGGGCTGCTCTCTCTCGGAAGGCTCGGGAAGAACGGGCAAAGGGGCGGTGCGGCGACACAGCCACTGACCGACCGCGCGGAGCCGACGACTGGGGACGTTGCCAATTTGTGACGAGTGGAAGGCATTGACGTTGCCGGGATCCGGAGTCCATCATCCTGGCCAGGCAGTGTCAACGATGACATAAGTCAACGATGACACCCCGGGCGGCACGCTCTGATCCCAACCCCCGTGCCGCCCGCTATTCCACAGGAGTCGATCATGTCTCGCACCACTCGCCTGTCCTCGTCCCTCCTCCGAGCCGCCGCGGTCACGGGCGTCGCGGCACTCACCCTGACGGCCTGCGGGTCCGGCTCCGGTTCGGGCTCCACGAGCTCCGGCTCGGGCAAGGTGAAAGTCGGTCTGATCACCAAGACCGACACCAACCCGTTCTTCGTGAAGATGAAGGAGGGCGCGGAGAGGGCCGCCAAGGAGAACGGTGCCCAACTGTCCACCGCCGCAGGCAAGTTCGACGGGGACAACGCCGGTCAGGTCACCGCCATCGAGAACATGGTCGCCGCCGGGGTGAAGGGCATCCTGATCACCCCGAGCGACTCCAAGGCGATCGTGCCCGCGATCCAGAAGGCCCGTGCCAAGGGTGTTCTGGTCATCGCGCTGGACACGCCGACCGAGCCGGAGAGCGCGGTCGACGCTCTCTTCGCCACCGACAACCTCAAGGCCGGCCAGCTGATCGGCGAGTACGCCAAGGCCGCCATGAAGGGCAAGACGGCGAAGATAGCCGCCCTCGACCTGGCGCCGGGCGTCTCCGTCGGCGTCCAGCGACACAACGGTTTCCTGAAGGGCTTCGGCGCCACCGACAAGGACGTCGTGTGCGCCCAGGACACCGGTGGCGACCAGGCCAAGGGCCAGACCGCGATGGAGAACTGCCTGCAGAAGTCACCCGACATCAACGTCGTCTACACCATCAACGAACCGGCGGCCCTGGGCGCTTACACCGCGCTGAAGGCCAAGGGCCGGGAGAAGGACGTCCTGATCGTCTCTGTCGACGGCGGCTGCGCCGGCACCCAGGCCGTCAAGGACGGCAAGATCGCCGCGACTTCGCAGCAGTACCCGCTGAAGATGGCCTCCGAGGGCGTCAAGGCAGTCGTGACGTACGCCAAGGACGGCAAGAAGGCGTCCGGTTACACCGACACCGGCGTCACGCTGATCACCGACAAGGCGCAGGAGGGGGTCACGTCGAAGGACACCGCCTATGGCCTGGAGAACTGCTGGGGCTAAACCCCCCAGGGACTGTCGTCACCTTCCCGTCGTCCGCCCGAGGCAGGCGGGAAGGTGACGACAGCCCCAGGACCGTACGACACCGCCACTTCCCTCAGCGGGGCGGTCGGCCCACCTCCCCGACCAGGGACGGCCGCCCCCCTTGTCCCGTCGGCGGGGCTTCTGCCCTCGTCCTCCGACAAGGACATCTGTCTTCCGACAAGGACTTCGCATGACAGCCACGACAACGCCGTACTCGGAGCTCAAGGCACCGACCACAGCCCGCAGACTGCTCACGGCGCCGACCACCGGACCCCTGGCCGCCCTCCTCCTGGCCTGCGCCTTCTTCTCCTTCTCGACCGACCAGTTCCTGACCGGCGGGAACTTCTCGCTGATCGTGCAGCAGGTCATGGTCGTGGGCACCCTCGCTATCGGGCAGACCCTGATCATCCTCACGGCGGGGATCGACCTGTCGTGCGGGGCCGTGATGGCGTTCGGCAGCATCGTGATCGCCAAGATGGCCGCCGAGGGCTCCCTGCCCCCGCTCCTCGCCGTCGCCCTGGGCCTGGTGGTCTGCGGCGGGTTCGGTCTGCTCAACGGGTTGCTGGTGCAGAAGATCCCGCTGCCGCCGTTCATCGTCACCCTTGGCATGCTCAACGTGGCGTTCGCGCTGACCCACATCTACTCCGAGGAGCAGACGGTCACCAACCTGCCCGGCCCGCTGACGGCCCTCGGGGAGACCTTCCCGCTGGGCCACACGGACATCACCTACGGCTCCCTGGTCACCATCGCCCTGTTCCTCCTCCTCGCCTACACGCTGAGCAGCACCGGCTGGGGACGGCACGTCTACGCCCTGGGCAACAGCGCCGAGGCCGCCCGGCTCAACGGCATCCGTACCTCTCGCCTGACCATCGGCATCTACACCATGGCCGGTCTGCTGTACGGCATCGCCGCCCTGCTACTCATCTCCCGCACCGGAGTCGGCGACCCGCAGGCCGGGCAGACCGACAACCTCGACAGCATCACCGCTGTGGTCCTCGGCGGCACCAGCCTCTTCGGCGGACGCGGCTCGGTCCTGGGCACCTTCATCGGCGTCCTCATCGTCGGCGTGTTCCGCAACGGCCTCCAGCTGATGGGCGTCGCCTCCATCTACCAGACCCTGATCACCGGAGTCCTGGTGATCCTCGCGGTGACCGTCGACCAGCTCTCCCGGAAGAAGGCCTGATGACCGTCACCTCCTCCCCCACGCCCGTACTGCAGGCCCGCGGTCTGGTCAAGCGGTACGGCCAGGTCACCGCCATCGACGGCGCCGACTTCGACCTGCTCCCCGGTGAGGTCCTCGCCGTCATCGGCGACAACGGCGCCGGCAAGACCAGCCTGATCAAGGCCCTCACCGGCGCGGTGACCCCCGATGCGGGCGAGATACGACTCAACGGCGAGCCCATCACCTTCTCCGGCCCGCAGAGCGCACGCGCCCACGGCATCGAGACGGTCTATCAGGACCTCGCCGTGGCCGCCTCCATGGACATCGCCTCGAACATGTTCCTCGGGCGCGAGCTGCGCCGCCCCGGCGTCCTCGGCAGTGTCTTCCGCATGCTGGACAAGAAGCGCATGCGCCAGGAGGCCGCCGAGCACATGGCCGACCTGAAGATCGGCCTGCGCTCGCTGACGCAGTCGGTGGAGACGCTCTCCGGCGGACAGAGGCAGGCCGTCGCGGTCGCCCGTTCCGTCGCCTGGGCCCGCTCCGTCGTCGTCATGGACGAACCCACCGCAGCCCTCGGCGTCAAGGAGTCCGGCCAGGTCCTCGACCTCATCCGCCGGGTCCGCGACAAGGGCATGCCGGTCGTCCTGATCAGTCACAACATGCCCCACGTCTTCGAGATCGCCGACCGGATCCACGTCCACCGCCTCGGCCGGCGCGCTGCCGTGATCAAGCCCTCCGACTACTCCATGGCCGAGGTCGTCGCCATCATGACCGGCGCCCTCACAGTCGACGAAACCGGAGATACTGTCGTAGCGGATTCGGAGGCCGCGAAGGCCGCCGGAGTCCGGGCCACCTGACAGCACTACCCAGCTCTCGCATCTTCCGGCCGAGGCCGCGGCCGGAAGCGAGAGCCCTCAGGAGACGGTTTCCTCCATGGCAGCGAACCGCCGCCCCACCCTGGCCGACGTCGCCCGAGAAGTCGGCGTCAGCGCCAAGACGGTCTCCCGAGTCCTCAACGAGGACGGACCCGCCTCCGCGCAGACCAGGGAACAGGTACTCGCCGCAGTGGCCAAGCTCGGCTTCCAGCCGAACCTCATGGCCCGCAACATCCGCATCGGCGGCCCGGACACCACCATCGGCCTGGTCATTCCCGACCTCGCCAACCCCTTCTTCGGAGCCGTGGCCCGCGCCATCGAGGACACCGTCCGCGAACGCGGACTGACCCTCCTCATGGGCTCCTCCGCGGACGACCCCGAGCGCGAACGCGCCCTGACGGACAAGTTCCTCGCCCGCCGCGTCAGCATCCTGATCGTCGTACCGTCCGTCGGCGCCGACCACTCCCACCTCAAGTCCCACCGTACGGCGGGGCTGCCCGTGATCTTCCTGGACCGACCCGGAGTCGGCCTCGCCACCGACAGCATCGTCAGCTCCAACCGGGCCGGCGCCCACGACGGCGTCGCCCACCTCATCGCCCACGGACACCGGCGCATCGGCTTCGTCGCCGACCTGCCCGTGAAGCTGTACACCCGCCGTGAACGTCTGGCCGGCTACCGCTCGGCACTCCAGGAAGCCGACATCCCCGACGACCGCTCGCTCCTCGCCAACGCCCACAACCAGCAAGGAGCCGAGGCCGCGACCGCCCAACTCCTCGGCCTGGCCGATCCCCCCACAGCGCTGTTCGCCGGCAACAACATCATGGCGCTGGGCATCGTCGCCGAACTGGCCCGCAGCAAGCGCAAGGACGTCGCCGTCGTCGCCTTCGACGACGTCTCGCTCGCCGAGGCACTCGAGCCGGCCCTGACCGTCGTCGCCCAGGACGCGGAAGAACTCGGCAGGGCAGCCGCGACCACCGCGCTGACCCGACTCGACGGCGACCGCACCCGCGCCCGCACCATCACCGTCCCCACCCACCTGGTCGTCCGAGGCTCGGGCGAACTCCCTGTCGCTGCGTTGCAGGAACCGTGACCAGGAGTTGGCGCCGAACTGCACCGCCAGGCAGGCTGTCGAGATCGGCCGGCCGGCATTGCCGCTCTTCGGTATGGCGGTGAACCCGCAGGTGGCACTCCCCTGACCGCGTCGGGAGAGCATCGCCGCGCCGCAAGCAGCGGCACGGCCGTCCTCGGTGCTCTCCACGCGAGCGAAGGTGATACTCCCTTCGCTCGCTCCTGTCCGCGGGCCAGGCACGTTCTCTCCGCGCAAGCAGAACGGTGGCAGCACGATGATCTCGTTGCCATACACCTCTACCAACGGTGGGAGCCTCAACCGACCTGCCCGGCCTCCACTCCCTGTGCCCCTCGTCGATGGCATACCTCCATCGGAACAGACGCCGACGTGAGAAGGTTCCTGGGCCGTTTTCAGTACGGGCCGTTTCTCCCGCACCGCAGTCTGGTGGCAACCCAGTGATCCAAGTGTCACGCAGCACCCTGATCGCCTGCTGCGGCTCCGCCACCCACCCCAGCAGCGTCGGGCAGGATGGCGCCGCGGCAGCCCCTTCCGATTCCCTGCGTCCAGCCAACGCCCCGAATTCGGCGCCCAGCCACTCACAGAGGCCACATGCAGCGGCTTCCCCCGCTACGAGCCAAGACATCCGTGCAGGTCAGAACAGTTCGAACTACCATTGGCGGCAACGCTGTTGAGCTCACGCGCAGCGGATTCACGCCGTTGACCCAAAGTCCTGAATCCGAACGCCCGATGAGGCGTTTCCGCAGGTCAGGACACGGCTAAGGTGGGACCCGAACTCACGGCCGACGGATTATGAGTCCGCTGCTCTGCGCTACGACGAATTCGCTCCCCGCTGACTTCCCAGTCCCAGC
This sequence comes from Streptomyces sp. NPDC005784, assembly GCF_042871525.1. Lineage (NCBI taxonomy): Bacteria > Bacillati > Actinomycetota > Actinomycetes > Kitasatosporales > Streptomycetaceae > Streptomyces > Streptomyces sp. NPDC005784. Next base: position 60,886 of record NZ_JBIAIQ010000038.1, on the reverse strand, counting down.
CACAGGGCTGGTACCCACCGCCCGAAACCAACCGGGCCACTCCTGGGCTGAGTCACCACCCGACAGCAACCCCGTTTGCGCAAGCCCAAGCAGGCATCCCGCGTGTGTCACCGCGTGACGAACGGCCGGTCGATGACCGTCTCCGCGCGTCCTTCAGGCCATCAATCTGCTCGCGATTCCTGCCCCCAAACCTTCGCGCCACCTGCCCGACCTGCGACAACACACTGAAGAGCCGAAAGAAGGGCAGATTCGACCCGGATTCGACCCCGAAGCCGGCACACGCACCGACGAACGCATTTGATCTGCGACCATGCAATTTCTGCTCCTGTACCACCAGGATCCGGCACCAGATTCGCCACAGAACTCTAAAAACTGTCATACGTGCATAATTTTACGAGCAGAAACGTGGCTCAAATAGCCACGGGAGATCGAGGTCGGCGCGGCGACCCAGGCGACCCAGTGGACGAGCATCGCAACCGCCACCGGGGAGGACACTCACGCATCACCCCGCTGACGTGGCATTTCATCGGACATCTTCCGTGAGACGGAAGCGCTATTGCGCCCTTGTCATGCCCGTCCCGACGATGTCCCCACCATCCGGAGACGGGAGCCGATCTTCATGCCGCACATGACCGCATTCGCCAGGAACCAGTGGTACAGCTAGCGCACCTTTCTGACCTGCACTTATGCGAGGCGATGAGGCTGTGACCTGCTAGGACGGGTTGCAGAGGCGATCGGAGGCAGTCAGAGGAAATCGCTCTGATTCGACCCCGGTTCGACCCGGGTCGCTCAGAGGCAGTCAGAGGCAGCAGCCCCTGGAACTGGCCTTTGAGGGACCCGAGTTGACCGGTGTGGATCACGAGTGGGCCACTCTGACGATCCTCTGCATCGACCTCGGTCGAGCTGCGATGGGGACGCCTGCCTCCGCTCGGGGCCAGTCGTACGAGGGCCTCCAGGACGGCCATCCTGGGGATCTTGCTGGCGCCGATGGAGGTCGGTTCCGGATGCCGCCCGTGGTTTTAGCGGGCCTGGGTGGCGTCCACGTCTTTGCGAGACGACCCCACCGTGACAGACAGCACCCACCAGCCACTCCCCCAACGACGCGTCACCCACCTCCGCGGCCCCCTGGGCCTGTCCCGACTGCCGTCAGCTGCGGCCGATCTGATCCTGCTCGGCGACCTCACCGGCCGCTACGCCACCGGCAGTTACAGCCGACTCGCATCCGATCGCCGAAGCCTGGTCCTGCGCGGGGACCGTCAGGGCGCGGCCGAGCACGGTCACCGCATCACCGCGGCCATCGCCTGCCACGTCGCCCGCGCCGGCGGCAGCCTCGACCAGCTGACGCAACTCCTGCTGCACCCCGAGCACGAAGGCGGACGGCACACCCGCGGCATCGCGCTGCGCTCCGGGCAGACGCGCGCCCTGGACTACGTCCGCCGGGTCTGGGCCAGCGCTGTCCAGACAGTCAGCGCCACCGTGGCGCTCGGCTCCCGGGACGACGCCTACGAAGTCCTCGTCGCGCTGCGGGACCGCATCGAGACCACACCGTGGCGCGGTAAGCGGGGACGGACCGCGCTGCGGGTGCTGCGGGCTCATCTGAACTTCGCCGAGATCACGGGCGGACTCCTGCACCACGCCAGCGAGCGCCAGACCGCCGAAGAGGCGGGCATCTCCCGCACGACACTGCGGGCCGTCTACGAGACGGTCCTGAAGCCGGGAGGCTGGCTGCGCCGGCTGCGGGTCGGCCATGACCGGGAGGGCTCGACCTGGTACCTGAGCGACGGCAACATCCCCGGTCACCGTGTCCCAACTCTGCTGTCTCGTTTCCGGACCACTCAGTTCCCCCCCGACCCGGCACTTGGGGAGTGGACCACCCCTGAGACGGCCACCACCGCCGACATCGACTCCACCGTCCTCGCACGTCTGATGGGCCACGACGCCTTCGCCCACCACGGCCTCGGCAGCGCCGCCCTCATGCTCATCAGTGCCCTGCACCAGCGCCCCGACCAGACGGCCGTTGACCTCGTCGGTACCGCCTCGGTCTCCCGCGCCACCACCTACCGGACCCTCAAACGCCTCGCCGACCACGGACTCGTCCACCACACCGGGGAGACCTGGGCCCTCGCGCCGCGTGCCCTGGAAGGCTTCGGGATCAGCCTCCCCGATGGGGATACCGGCCGCGCCGCGGAGCCGGCACGGGGCTGGGACACGGTCGCCGAGCAGCACGGCACCAGGGGCATCGCGGCTCAGCGGAAGGCCCTGCACGCCGTCGAGCGTGCGGCCTACCGGGAAGCGCTGGACCGACTTGTGGGGCACCGCATCAAGGCTGTGGTGATCGTCCGCGACGGCCGCCAGGTCCTGGTCCCTACGCCGCGCCCCGACGAGATCTCGCCGACGTGGCACGCCCCGGACGGGCGCGTCCTCGACCCGGCCACCGGCCACGCTGCCGCCGACTGGCGGGTCGCCACCGACGGCCGGCTGATCCTCATCACCCCATCGGACCAGCGCAGTTACGACGAGCTGGCCGCTGCCCATGCCGAAGCCCTCAGCGAATGGGAGTCCGTCGCATGAAACCCCCTCCCCCAGTCACCTCCGATGCGAGCGAGGCGGTGACGCCCGAAACTCTGCGTAAGCAGTACGAGGCCGGTGCCACGGTCGACGAACTGGTCGCCGCCAGCGGCCTGTCCTACGGCACGGTCCTCAACCGGCTACACGATGCCGGGACCGTCATGCGCACGTCGTGGCAGACCCGCAGGCTGCGCCAGGACCCACAAGCCCGCAAGCGACTCGCAGCCCACCTCCGCACCCTCTACGAGCAGCACGGCGCAACCCTCACCGAACTCGCCGCAGGCGCCGGAGAGACGAGGCGTGCTGCCCGGCGCTTGCTGATCGAAGCCGGCGGCACCGTGCGCACCACGCAGCAGACGCTGCGGATGCGCGCCGCAGCCCAGGCCGCCGAGCGGCACAAGCTCGCGCTGTCCCTGCGGGCCCGGTACGAGGCGTGGGCTGGTCGAGGGCCTCGACGCGCGGGTGCAGCTGAAGACCGTCGTCGACGTTCCGGACCAGCAGCTTGAGGCGGGCGTCGCTTCCGCTCTTCTCGAACGCATCGTCAGCCCGCTGCTGGCCAATGCCGTTCGCTATGCCGGCTCCACGGTGACCGTGTCCGCAAGGCAGTTGCCCGGCGGCGTCCGCATCGACGTCACCGACGACGGTCCTGGCGTACCGGAGGAGTTCCTCGACGATCTCTTCCAGCCCGGCCGACGCGCTGACTCCGGCGACGGGCACGACGGGGCGGGCCTGGGACTGCCGCTCGCGCGGCGCCTGGCCCGCGCCGTCGGCGGCGAGGTCTCCCACGACCCCGGGCACACACCCGGAGCACGTTTCCTGGTCTCCCTGCCCGCCGGATGACGTGACTCAGTCGGCCCGCCGGGCGACCGGCTCCCGCTCCGTCATCTGCGGTGTTCTGCGCTCCTGCACCTGCGCGTATGCCATCAGCCCGACCAGAACCGCCAGCAGCACGGCGGAAGATCCCGCGGTGCCGAGGTCCAGGCCGCCCTTGGTGACCGGCTTGGTCAGGAAGTCACCGACGGTGGCTCCCAGCGGGCGGGTGAGGACGAAGGCGACCCAGAACAGCAGCACGTTCGGCACGACCGGCACCTTCATCAGCGAGACGAGGACGACCAGTGCGCCCGTCACGAGCAGCGCGCCGCCGACGTAACCGAGCCCGGAGCTGTCGGAGAGGAAGTCGCCCATGGAGGTGCCGAGGGTGTTGGAGACGAGGATCGCTGACCAGAACAGGGCCTCGCCGCGGAAGGTGACGATGTCCCGGATCTGGAAGGTCATCCCGGACATCTTCCAGACGGCAAAGACGACCAGCAGGATCGAGATGAGGATCGCGGCACCGGTCGGGTAGCCCATGCCAAGGCCCTGCGGACCCCAGCCGAGCGAAGTGGCGCCGCCCGAGAGGAACTTGGCGCTCGCGTCACGGTTCATGAAGTCGGACATCGTGGTGCCGGCCATGCTGGTCGACAGGATCACGGTCCAGTAGAAGAACGGGTTGTAGCGGCTGGACATGAGCTGGACGACCAGGGTCACCACGAAGAGCATCAACAGCGCGATCGTGGTGAGGAAGTAGCCGAGCTTGAGAGTCTGCGCGAAGAGGTCGCCAGCTGTCTCGCCGAGGGTGGTCGCGGCGATCTTCATGATCCAGAACGCCAATGTCACTTCTGGGAGTTTCTTCATCACCGACTTGGTCTGACTCGCGACGTCCAACTCGGTGAGGAGATCCGGTTGCTCCAAGGTGGGGGGCTCCTATTCGGAAGAACGGCAGGGCGCCCGCCCCGCGATGGGGGACGAGCGCCCTGCGAGAAGAGGCGACCGTGAGGGCGGTCGCCGGAGTCGACCTTGGCAGCGTCAGCCCGAACGCATCCTGAACGCCTGCAGCTTGCCTGCTCAGGCCGCGTGTCGGGCGGTGTGCTGAGGCTGCGCCACGTCCTTGCGGGTCACTGAGAGGTACACGACCAGGCCGAGGATGACCGTGAGGAACAGCGCGCTGGTGATGACGGTCCCCAGGCCCAGGCCGCCGTCGCCGGTGGGCTGGGAGAGGTAGTCGCCGATGGACGCGCCGAGCGGACGGGTGAGGATGTAGGCGATCCAGAAGCTCCACACGGCGTCCAGGTCGAGCTTGAAGTGCGCGAGGGCGACTGCGGCGATGGCCAGGCCGAACAGGACCGCGGAGAGCCAGTAGCCCAGGTCCATGCGCTCCGAGACCAGGTCACCGGCCGCGGTGCCGAGGGCGAAGGTGAACAGCACGGCGAGCCAGTAGGAGGACTCGCGGCTCGTGGTGTCGATGTGGTGGATGGACAGGGTCCGCTCGCGCCGGTACCAGACCACGAAGACGATCGCCAGGATGACCGCGAAGACGGTGGTGGTGGTCTCCAGCGGTACGCCCATGTTGTCGGTGAGGTTGTCGCTGATCAGCGTGCCGACGACGCTGATCAGGGCGACGGCGAGCCAGTACACCCCCGCGCGGTAGGCGGTGGTACGGAACTGCACCACCAGGATGACCGCCAGCAGGGCGCTCATCAGCACCGACACACCGGTCAGGCCGAGACCGGCCTTCTCGTTGAGCAGGTCGGCCGCGGTCTCGCCGACGGTCGTGCACAGCACCTTGATGACCCAGAAGTAGACGGTGACTTCGGGCACCTTGTTCCAGCCCAGTCGGCGACCGGAGGGCAACACCTGGGTGTCGGCCGCCGAGGGCGTGGACGTCTGTGAGGTCTCGTATGCCATGAGGCCCGACCGTGCCACGGGATACCTGAACGCATCCTGACTGCCGTGCGTCACCGGCTGCCCCGTCCGCCTCACCCGAGCATCATGAGTGCCATGACGACACGTGATCACGGCTCCTGCATAGCGGCGTTCCGCCCCCGTCCCCTCCGCCGCCATGGAAGAAGGCCGCCTTGGACCGTTCGACTGCCTCCGCACCGCCTGCCGACCGGGTGACGGCCTGGCTGCGCCGTCGGCTGGGCCGGGCCGTCGTGCTGTCCTACGTCGCCGCCCTCGTCCTGCCCGGGCCCGGCCTGTGGCTGCGCCGCGACCACACCATGCCGCTGGGCACCGTCACCGGTCTGCCCCTGAGCACCGCCCCGCTGCTGCTGTCCCTGGTGCTCTTCTCCGCCGGAGTCCAGGTTCCCGTCCGCGAACTGGGCCGCCTTCTCCGCAAGCCGACCGCCCTGCTGGCCGGAATGGTCCTCCACCTCATGATCCCGCTCCTGGTCATCCCCGTCGTCGCGTTCGGACTGCACCGCACCCCGGACAGCGACGGCGGCAGCGGACTGATCACCGCGATGATCCTGATCGTGGCGATGCCCGTGGCCGCCGGAGCCACCGTATGGACCGGCAAGGGCGACGGCGACCAACCCACCATGGTGGGACTCGTCCTCGTCTCCACGCTCCTCAGCCCGCTCACCATCCCGCTGGTCATCACCACGTTGGTGCCGCTCCTCGACGACGGCTACGCGGAAACGCTCGCAGAGACGGGCCGCACGGTCCACGGCGGCTTCACGCTCGTCACCGTGGTCCTCCCCTGTGCTGTCGGCATCCTGTTCCGACTCGCGCTGTCGATGGCGTGGCTCAGCCGGGCTCTGCGCGTGATCGTGCCCGTGGCGCTGGCCGGATCGCTCGTCCTGACATATGTGAACGCCAGTGGTGCCCTGGGCTCGTTCCTCGCGCACCCACGCCCACTCCTGTTCGGCGCGGCACTGGCCGTGGCTGCGCTCGTCTGCCTGTTGTCCTTCGTGTTGGGCCGGACCGCCGCGCGGCTCCTGCATCTGGACGGCCCCGCCTCCTCCTCGCTGACGCTCGCCTGCGGCATGAACAACAGCAGCGCGAGCGCGGTCCTGATCACCATCACGCTGCCCGACAAACCACACCTGCTCCTGCCGGTGCTCGCCTACGGGCTGTTGCAGAAGACAGCCGCGAGCCGGGTCGTGCGGACAGAGGGTCATCGGCACCCGCCCTGCCCCGCGTCACCGTGAACACCGCCCCGGTGACGGGAGGCAACCGCATCAACGCGGTGGCGAGACACGCACCTGGTGTAAGACCCATCCAGCCGTCCGCTCGACGGGCTCAACAAACGAAAGCGTCCGCTCAGTGCGTGATGCGGTACAGGTGCTCGGGACGGCCGGTGGCCCCGTAGCGAAGTTCGAGGCGGACCATGCCCTCCTTGACCAGGTAGGAGAGATAACGCTGAGCCGTGGCGCGGGAGACGCCGGTGCGTTCGGCGGCCTCCGCAGCCGACAGAGCGTCGTGCGCGCCGCGCAGGGTCTGGTGCAGCAGGGCAAGCGTCGGCGCGGAGTGTCCCTTCGCGGGGACGCGCGGCACGGCCGGCGGCCGGGCGGCGCTGAACAGAGCGTCCACGTCGGCCTGGTCGGTCTCGGGGACCGTACCCAGGGCGTCCATACGGTGCTGAAGCTCCCGGTAGGCGGTGAGCCGCTCGGCGAGGTCGGGCGCGCCGAAGGGCTTGACCAGGTAGCCGACGGCGCCGAGCTTCATCGCGATCCGTACCGAGGTAATGTCCCGATCGGCGGTGATCATGATGGCGTCGGGGCGGTCGCCGCCCTCGTCGCCGCTGAGCCGGCGCAGCACGTCCAGTCCGCTGCCGTCCGGCAGGAAGATGTCGAGCAGCAGCAGGTCGGGGTGGCGGTCGCGCACCGCGGCCAGCGCCTCGGCCACCGTCGCCGCCTGGCCGACCACCTCGAAGCCCTTGACGCGGGACACGTAGTCGCAGTGGATGCGGCTCACTCGGAAGTCGTCGTCCACCACCAGGGTCCGGATCACCAGCGATCGCCTCCCGCCACGCGGTCCAGCACCGGTGAAGCCGTCGTGAACAGGGCGCCCCGTGGGCCGGGCGCGGTATCGGGCACCGGCAGCATCACGGTGAAGACGGCGCCGGGCCCTTCACTGACGGCGATCGTGCCGCCGTACCGCTGCACCAGCCGGTGGACGAGCGCGAGGCCGAGGCCGCGCCGGGCGGTGCCGCGGTCCGGGCGGGTCGACCAGCCGTCCTCGAAGATGGACTCGGCGGCGTCCGGCGCGATGCCGGGGCCGGTGTCGGCCACCTCCACCCGCACTGCGTCCACGGCCTCAATCAGCGACAGACAGACCTCGGCACCGCCCGACGGCGCCGGTCCGGTCGCGGACGCGTCGATCGCGTTGTCCAGCAGGTTGCCGATGATGGTCAGCAGCCGGCGCAGATGCGGCGGGTCCTCGCCGAGGGCGGAGTCCTCGCTGAGGACGATCCGCACCCCACGTTCCGCGGCCACCGTGGTCTTGGCGACGATCAGTCCCACGAGCAGCGGGTTGCCGATCCGTTCCCGTACGGATTCGGTCAGTGCCTGCTCGGCACCGGCCGTTTCGACGGCGAACTCGTAGGCGGCGTCGTGGTCGCCGATGTCCAGGAGTCCGGCCACCGTGTGCATACGGTTGGTGAACTCGTGCTGCTGTGCACGTAGCGCGTCGGTCAGCCCGCGCACCGAGTCCAGCTCGCGCAACAGACCGATCATCTCGGTGCGGTCGCGCACGGTGACCACGGCGCCCAGTTCCCGTCCGTGCAGGGCCACCGGCATCCGGTTGACGACCAGGCAGTGGTCGTCGGTGAGCACGCTGATGTCGCCGCCCGCCAGGGTGCCGTCCAGGGCGCGGCGCAGCCGCCCGTCGGGCACGACTTCCGCCAGCGTGCTGCCGAGCGCGGTGCCGAGTCCGAGCAGGTCGCGGGCCTCGTCGTTGACCAGCGTGATCCTGCCGTCCGGGTCGAAGGCGACCACTCCCTCGCGGATTCCGTGCAGCATCGCCTCCCGGTCCTGCAGCAGTCCGGCGATCTCCTCCAGCTCCAGCCCGAACGTCGTCCGCTTGAGCCGTCTGGCCAGCAGCAACGCGGCCGTCGAGCCGAGCGCGACGGCGATGGCGCTGTACAGGCCGAAGGTGGGCAGCTCGCGCCACAGCTCACCCAGCACATAGTGCTCGGGGATCCCTGCGGACACCTCGCCGACCAGCTTGCCGGTCGGCCCGTACAGCGGAGTCTTGCCGTTGGCAGAACGGCCGGTCGCGCCCTGGTCGGTGCCGACATGCGTTCTGCCGTCCAGCACCACAATCCGGTCCCCCGTCGGTTCACCGACCAGCGCCGCGTCGGGGTGCGAGTGGCGGATACCGCGCAGGTCGAGCACGACCACGTACGACGCGCCCGACGCCTTCCGGATCCGCTCGGCCACCGTCTGCACCACGTCGCCACCGCCCCCGTACTGCATGGCGTGGCGGATCTGCGGTTCCGCGGCCGTGGTCTCGGCGATGGCCAGGGCCCGCTTCTCGTAGGCACGGTCGATCTCGCCACGCTGCGCGAAGGCGAACAGCACGAAACCGATCAGCCCGGTCAGCGCCAGGATGGCCAGCTGGTTGGCCAGAATCCGCGCGGAGAGCCGCCCCTTCCCACTGCGGCCGATCGGGATACGGATGCGTGTCACGGGTGTCTCTTGCCTGTCGTACGGCTGCCGGGCGCGGCCCCTGCGCCGTACCCGTGGTGGCGTGATTGTGCTCCCGGCACAGGCATTCTGCCCACCCCCGGCGGCTGAGCAGAACGAGCAAAAGCATGGCTAACACGGCTAACGCGGGATACGGATGAAACAGCGACGTAACACCCGCCGGCCTCTAGCGTCTGCCTTCCTCGACCTCCGAGATCAGGGAAGGAGACGGCCTCAGATGGCTTCGCGAAACGATGTGGCGGTGAGCCCGGTCGCCGAGAATGCCGGCCAGGACAGCGCGCGAGTCGAGATTTCCGGACTCACCAAACGATTTCTGACTCCCTCGGGTGAGGTGTTCACGGCACTTCAGGACGTTTCGTTCACCGTGGAGCCCGGCCAGTTCTGCGCGGTGGTGGGCCCGACCGGCTGCGGGAAGTCGACGACGCTGGGCATGGTGTCCGGGCTCGACCGGCCCAACGAGGGATCGGTCAAGGTCGGCGGCCGTGAGGTGAACGGCGTCACCGACGGCGTCAGCTTCATGTTCCAGGCCGACGCGCTGCTGCCCTGGAAGACCGTCCTGGGCAATGTGCTGATGGGCCCGGTCTTCCGCAGGGTGCCCAAGCAGCAGGCCCAGGCCTCGGCGCGCGACTGGCTGCGGCGGGTGGGTCTGTCTGGGTTCGAGGACCGCTACCCGCACCAGCTCTCCGGCGGCATGCGCAAGCGCGTGGCGATGGCCGCGGCGCTGATCAACGAGCCCCGGATCCTGATCATGGACGAGCCGTTCGGCGCCCTCGACGTGCAGACCAAGGCGATCATGTCGACCGAACTGCTCGGCCTGTGGGAGCAGATCCGTCCGTCGGTCATCTTCATCACCCACGACCTCGACGAGGCCGTGGCCCTCGCCGACCGGGTCGTCGTCATGACCTCCAGCCCCGGATCGGTCAAGGCGGTCTTCGACATCGACCTGCCCCGTCCGCGCGGCTCGGTCCAGGAGATCCGCTTCCAGCCCCGCTTCATCGAACTCCAGCACCAGATCTGGGACTCGCTGCGCGAGGAGGTGGAGCGCGCCTACGCACGCACCGCAGGAGGTACGGCATGAGCACGACGTCCGCTGTTTCGCCCACTCCCGTCAAAGGCAGCGCACCGACCTCGGGCGCGGCCGCCGCCAAACGCGCCCTCCGGCGCCGCACCGGCCAAGTGTGGGCCGGTCGTATCGGCCTCGCGGTCCTGGTCATCGGCGGCTGGCAGGCGTTCACCACCTGGGGGATCGTCGACCCGTTCTTCTTCGGGCAGCCGTCTGGCATCGCCAAGCGGCTGGCCGACCTCTTCCAGCACGGCACCGAGTTCGGGTCCTTCTACTCGAACGTCTGGACAACCATCCAGGAGGCGCTCGCCGGCTTCGCCCTCGGGGCCGTCACCGGAGTGATCTTCGGTGTGGCGCTCGGCCAGAGCCGCTACCTCTCCGACGTGCTCGGCCCCTACATCAAGATGGTCAACGCGATCCCGCGGATCGTCCTCGGCTCGATCTTCATCGTCGCGTTCGGCATCGGCGTACTCCCGAAGATCCTGCTCGCCGCGGTGCTGGTGTTCTTCATCGTCTTCTTCAACGCCTTCCAGGGCGTCCGCGAGGTCGACCGCAACATCCTCGCCAACGCCAAGGTGCTCGGCGCCTCGCAGATGCAGATCATCCGGCACGTCATCGTGCCGTCCGCGCTGACCTGGATCATCGCCAGCCTGCACAGCGCCTTCGGCTTCGCCATCGTCGGCGCGCTGGTCGGCGAGGTGCTCGGCGCACAGAGCGGCCTGGGCCTGGTCATCAAGACCGCGCAGAACAACTTCGACCCCAACGGCGTGTTCGCCACGATGCTCGTCATCTCGGTCATCGTGCTCGGCGCCGAGTGGCTGATCGGCAAGCTCGAGCACCGGCTGCTGTCCTGGCGCCCGCCGGCCCCGACCGAGGCGTCTAACGCCCTCTGACCCCTCTTCCCCTCCCCTGTTCCGACCCAGAAAAGGAATGTGGCCAGCCATGTCCAGACGACCCGTCGCCGTCGCCGCGTCTCTCCTCACCGTCCTCGCTCTCGGCGCAGTCAGCGCCTGTTCAGGCAACTCCAGCGCCAGCACGGCTAGCGGCGGTTCCGGCGGCACGCCGACCGTCAAGCTCATGGCCGGCGGCCTCGACAAGCAGATCTACCTGCCGTACCAGCTCGCCCAGCAGTTGGGCTTCTACAAGAAGTACGGCGTCGACGTCCAGCTCAGCACCGAACAGGACGGCGGTGTCGGCGCTGAAGAGGCCATGGCCTCGGGGCAGGTGGACATGGCAGGTGCCTGGTACAACCACACCATCGAGTTCCAGGCCAAGGGCAAAGCGGTCGAGGACGTCGTCCAGCTCTCCGGCGCGCCGGGCGAGCGCGAGATGTGCACCAAGAAGTCGGGCGTCACTTCGGGCGCCGACTTCAAGGGCAAGACCCTCGGCGTCACCGACCTGGGTTCGGGCACCGACACGCTCACCCAGTTCCTGGCCGCCAAGAAGGGTGTCAAGACCAGCCAGTTCCACCGGATCGGGGTCGGCGCGGGCTCCACCGCCATCGCCGCACTACAGAACGGCAAGGTCGACTGCGTCATGACGACACAGCCGACGGTCGCAGCGATCGAGAAGAAGGGCGTGGGTACGTCCGCGATCGACCTGGCCACCACGCAGGGCGCCACAGCGGCGATGGGCGGCGCCTACCCCGCGGCCAGTGTGCTCGCCCGCACCGACTGGGTGAACTCGCACAAGGACACCGTGCAGAAGGTCGTCGACGCGCTCGTCGCCACCATGCACTGGATCAACACCCACAGCACGGCCGACATAGCGAACAAGCTGCCGTCATCATTCGTGTCCAACCAACTGGTCACCAAGGCCGACTACATCAAGGCCCTGACCGAGGACAAGGGCCAGTTCCTCCCGGACGGCCTCATGCCGGCCGGCGGCCCGAAGACCTCCCTGGCGACGGAACAGCTGGTCGGCGACGTCAAGGGCTCGGTGGATCTCAGCAAGACGTTCACCAATGAGTTCGCCCTCCAGGCCAACAAGACCGAGGGCTTCAAGACCACCACGACCCCGGCAGGACCGACCGGCTGAACCCCCACCCGGCACGATGCCGCCCAGGTGACATCCACCTGGGCGGCCCCGCACGCCCGCTGTGAGTCGTAGCCGCGACCTCGCCGTCACAAGCCGTCAGGAAAGGGCCCATCGCACGACTGGGCGAATCAGCCGTTGTGGAGGGTCCGCGGATGGCCACGCAGCCGCCCTGCCCAACTCCGGCCAGAAGTCTGCGCGGAGGCCTGACCGGCTTCTACATCGGCCTCGGATGCGTGGACTCCGCGCCGCTGCTCGGCGAGGAGTGTGCTCCGCGTTCGCTGGCTGCCTCGGCCGGTCCCGGGCACGAGCCGACCGCAGCACTCGGGCAATCGGCACCGCTTCCCTGCACTGGCGCGGCCATCAGGCACATGGTGATGAGAGCCCCGCCCGATGGCCGGTTGGCCAGGCTCAACCGGCCGCCGTGTGCCACGGCGATCATCGCGACGATGGCGAGGCCGAGCCCACCGGCACTCTTGTCGGCCGACGGGCCCGGCGGTGGCCCGGCGAGCATGGCGGGCGGGAAACCCTGGCCCTCGTCACCTACGCACAACTTCACGGCACTGTCCGCTCGTTCGGTGCTCAGGACGATGTGGCCAGGCCCCGACGAGCCGGCGTGGCGCAGGGCGTTGTCGAGGAGGTTGTGCAGAACCTGGCGCAGCCGTACCGGATCGGCGTCGGCGGTTGCTTCGGGGGCTCCGGACGTCTCCACGGTGATCGTCGCACCGTCGGCGGTCGCGCGGGCACGGAACGCCTCGGCCGCGTCCGTGAGCAGCCGCGGCAGGGACACCGGCTCGCGGCGCAGCGGCAGTCGGCCCTCTCGAGTGCGGGCGAGGACAAGGAGATCCTCGGCGAGACCGACGAGCCGGTCGGTCTCGGCGGCTGCGGACCGTACGGCGGCTTCGAGTTCGGTGCGCTCGCGCGGGCGTGCCGTGGCCAGTTCGAGCTCGGCCCGCAGCAGTGCCAGCGGGGTGCGCAGCTCGTGTCCGGCCATGTCGACGAAGCGCTGCTCACGTTCCAGCGCCTCCTGCAGGCGCGCGAGCATGGCATTGAGGGTGTGCGCGAGCCGGGCCAGTTCGTCCCCGGTCGGCGGGACGGTCAGGCGCCGCTCGGGCTCGGCCTCGGAGATCGCGGCAGCCTCCCGGCGGATGCGCTCGACCGGTCGCAGGGCAGCGCCCGCCAGCAGCCAGCCCGCGTACGAGGACGCCACCAGGGCGAGCGGGCCGCCGATGAGGAGCAGGAGCAGCAACCGGTCCAGTGCCTCCGCACGGTCGCCGAGCGGCGCGCCCACGACGAGGACGGCGGGCTGTGCGACCGTCCCCGGCAGACGGACGGGCAGAGCGAGCAGCCGGGCGGGGTCGTCGATGCCCACGACATGACGACTGAGAAGGACCGGCTTGGTGACGGTCCGTGTGGTGCCCTGTGGCAGCATGGGCGCGGCCGCGACGGCCGGGGTCGTCTCGACGACGTCGCCGTGCGGCGTGAGGATCTGGCCGAACGACTCGTCGGGGTCGATGAGTCCACGGCCCGCGTCCAGCGGAGCCCGTTCGCGCTGGGCCAGCGAGCTGACGGTGGCCGCGGCCCGTGCCCTCAGGTCGAGGTCGACGGCGCGGGTCAGTTCGGTGCCCATCCGTGTGTAGAGGAAGGCGCCCAGGGCGGTCAGCACCACCGCCATCGCCAGGCAGGAGGCGAGGGTCAGGCGGAGCCGGACGGGGAGCCTAGCCAACAGGGTGCACATGATCCGCATGGTCCTTGCGGTCGTCTCGCAGCCAGTAGCCGGCGCCGCGGGCGGTGCGCAGCGACTGCCGTCCGAAGGGACGGTCGATCTTCTGCCGGAGGTAGCCCACGTACACCTCCACGACGTTCGAGTCCGCGTCGAAGGTGAAGTCCCAGACGTGTTCGATGAGTTCGGCCTTGGACAGCACCTGTCCGGGCCGCCGCATCAGGCACTCAAGGAGCGCGAACTCCTTGGCCGTCAAGGTGATCGGCGAACCGTCCCGGGCCACGGAGCGGGCAGCGGGATCGAGGCTGAGATCGCCGACGGCGAGCACGGCGGGCCGTTCGCGGGCGCCCCGGCGCATCAGCGCGCGCAGCCGGGACAGCAGTTCGGCGAGCGCGAAGGGCTTGACGAGATAGTCGTCCGCGCCCAGGTCCAGACCGCGCACCCGGTCCTCGACGGCATCCCGAGCGGTCAGCAGCAGGACGGGCGCCCACCGGCCGGCGGCGCGGATCTGACGCAGCACCCCGAACCCGTCGGTGCCCGGCAGCATCACGTCCAGGACGATCACGTCGTAGTCGGTCTCCCCGGCGTACCAGAGGCCGTCCTCGCCGGTGGCGGCCACGTCGACCGCGAAGCCGTTCTCCGCCAGGCAGCGCCGCAGCAGCTCCGCCATGGGTGCTTCGTCCTCGACCACGAGAATCCGCATGGCGCCTCCTCGCGCAGGCTCTGCTTGTGTCCAGCGTAGTGCGGGCGGCTAAGGGGACGCTGAGTCCATCCGAGCGGACCCCCACGGGACCCGCGGGGACCGTTTCAGGGTCTCCTTAGCCACTCGCGAGCAGGCTCGAAGCCACAGTTCGACGAGGGAGTCCCGATGATCAGCAAGGGCATGACACGCAGAGCACTGGTCCTCACCGTCACCGCCGGCTGCACGGCCGCGGTCGTGCTGACGGCCTGTTCGTCCGGTTCCGGAAGCTCGGGCCATCAGCCCTCGGCGCCCACGACGAAACCCAGCCCGGCTCCCCGCAGCTTCTCGGCGACCGTCGACAACCCGTGGTTCCCGTTGCCAGCCGGCCGGACGCTGGTCTACAGCGGTATCAAGGACGGTGAGAAGTCAACGGAGTACCTTACCGCCACCCGCGAGACCGAGAAGATCACCGGCATCCCCTGCCGCGTCGTCGAGGACCGCCTCTACACCGGCCACACCCTCCACGAGGCCACCCGCGACTACTACGCACAGGACGCCACCGGCAACGTCTGGTACTTCGGCGAGGACACCGCCGAACTCGACGCCCACGGCAACATGCTCTCCACCGAGGGCACCTGGCACGCCGGCCGTGACGGCGCCCGCCCCGGCATCTTCCTGCCCGCCCACCCCGTCCCCGGCGCCGCCGGACAGCAGGAGTACTACCCCGGCCAGGCCGAGGACCGCTTCCAGGTCCTGGACCTGACCTCCCGAGTGTCCGTCCCGTACAAGACATTCACCGGGGCCCTGCGCACGAAGGAATGGACGCCGCTGGAGCCCGGCGTCGTGGACAACAAGTACTACGTCAAGGGCATCGGCACCGTGAAGGAGGTCACCGTCAAGGGCGGCCCCTTCGAGGAGAACGTGCTGACCGCTGTCAGGGGCTAGGACCCGCTGGACCGGGCCCGGCGCGGGCGGGTCGTCACGGTCTACGGCTGGTTCTGGCGGCACGGCGTGCGCGGATCTGCGTGACCACTCCGGCCACGACCACCAGCGGAGCCGCCACACAGGCGAGGTACAGAAGGATCAGCGGCTGACAGGGACGCGGCCGGACGCCCGTCCCAAGGATTGTGTCCGAGTTGAACGCCAACGACGGCTTCACTTGGTGCCAGCGCGTGACCTCCAGGTACATCAGGTACCAGGAACCGATCCACACCGCACCCCGAGCCACTTCGCAATGCGCATTCCCCGAGACTGCTGCGACCGAGAACGCGACGCAAGAAGGCCATCTCACTCAGGCGCTCCCTGTGCCTCGTCCTCATCGACAGGAATAAGCAACGTGAAAGTGGCCGGATGAGCACTGCTCAGGGCGAGCCTGCCGCCGAGCGAGACGGCCAGGTCCCGGGCGAGAGCCAGGCCGATGCCCGCTCCCTGTCCGCCCCCGGTGTGCCCCCGGTCGAATAGCCGGGCCGGCTCGCCCGCCACGGCACCCTCGTCGCTCACGTCGAAGGCGAGGGCGTTCTCCAGGTCCCGCACGTCGACCCGGACGGTGCCGCGCCCATGCACGCGGGCGTTGTCCAGCAGGATGCCGAGCACCTCCGACACGGGCGCGCCTGGGACCAGGACATCGGTCGGTGTGTCCCGTGCGGCGCACTCCAGGCGTCTGCCGTCCCGGGCGAACAGGCCGTGCCAGCGTTCCTCGGCCTCCCGCAGCAGCTGCCCTACTGCGATCTTCCCGGCGGCGGAGCGGGACACCTCCCTGGCACGCGACAGGCGCAGCACCTCCTCCACCGTGTGGTGCAGGCGGTGCGTGGTGGCCAGTGCTTCGGTCAGGACGGGTCGCAGCCCGGCGTCATCGTCCTGGGCGAGGCCCCCCTCCAGGGCGAGTTGCAGACCGGTGAGCGGGGTGCGCAGCTGGTGGGAGGCGTTGGCGGTGAAGTCGCGTTCGTGGCGCAGCAGTTCGGAGAGGCTGTGGAGCATCTCGTTGTGGGTGCGGGCGACCTGGTCGATCTCGGCGATGCTGCTGGTGGCGGCGCGGGCGTTCAGGTCGCCCTCGGTCACGGCTCGGCAGTGGCGGGACAGATCCTCCAACGGGACTGCCAGGGCCCGTGCCTGGCGGCGGGCCACGACGACCGCGACGGCCAGCGCCAACGCCGTCGCCCCCAGCAGCACCGCCCACGCGACGAGGACGCGGTCGCGCACGGAGGCTGCGGGGGACGAGACCCGTACGACGCCGATCACCTGCTCGGTGTGGGAGACGGGCACGGTGGCCACCAGATCGCCGCCCGAGTGGCCCCGTACGGCCTCTCCGCCCAGGGCTCGACGGACCGGTGCGTCGCCCGGGTGGGGCCCGCTGCCCGCCCGCAACCGCGACTGCGGGTCGTACAGACCGATCTGCCCGCCCGCCGGGGGCTTGGGCAGTTCCACCGGGTCGCCGGTCGCGTAGTCCGGGCTCACGCGTACGGCCCCGGCCAGGGCGGACCGCTCCAGGGTGTCGCGCTGGTCGGCGTACAGGGACGACCTGATGGCCAGGGCGAGCGGGACGGCGAGGAGGACCACGGCGACCAGAGCGGCGGTCAGGGCGACTCGCACCACGCGCTGTCTCATGACCCCATCATGCGGGCCGTTCACCTGGGCGGACGCGCTGCGCCACACGCTTTTGCCGTCCTCTAACCCGCGGCGAGCAGGGCGTTAACCGGCCTCTTCCTAGCGTCGGTGCTGTGGACCGTCCGGTCCGAGGACTCCCCTGGAGGGCAGTGGCCATGGCAGCACGCACACGAACGTACGCGGTCGTCGGACTGGCCTTCGTGGCAGCGGTGACTGCGGGCTGTTCCGGGACGGGTTCGGGTTCGGGCGCCGGCTCGACGACGTCCCCGGCCGCTCCCACGGCCGGTTCCTCCTCCGGAGGCGGAGGCGGCAGCGGCGGGCAGAACAACGCGGCGCCCACCGAGTCGAACCCTCCCGGCGACATCCCCGACAACCAGGCGTTCGTCGCCTACCGGCCGACCGGCGGTTCCTTCACCGGCTTCACGGTCAAGGTGCCCGAGGGCTGGGCCCGCACTGGCCAGGGCAGCACCACCGTGTTCACGGACAAGCTCAACACTGTGAAGATCACGGCGGTTTCCGCCGCCGGCACGCCTACGACCCGCTCCGTCACCGACACCGTCGTACCTCAACTGCGTTCCCAGGTACCGAAGTTCGCCGCACCCAAGGTGTCGGAGGTGACCCGGCACTCCGGCCGCGTGGTCCTGCTGACCTACCAGGGCGACTCGGCGAAGGATCAGGTGACCGGCAAGGTGGTGCGGGACGCGTTCGAACGGTATGCCTTCTATCGCGCCGGGCACGAGGTGGACCTGACCCTGTCCGGGCCGGTCAAGGCCGACAACGTCGATCCCTGGCGCATCGTCAGCGACTCCTTCGCGTGGCGGTGAGCGCGATGCCAGTCGACTCGTACGACACCGGCGGCTCGGCCGACGACGTACTGACCGCCCGCGAGCTGTACCGCTTCTACCGGGCCGGCGAGGAGGAGACGCTCGCGCTGCGCGGGGTGTCGCTGACGGTGCGCCGTGGTGAGACCGTCGCGGTCGTGGGACCGTCCGGGGCCGGAAAGTCGACTCTGCTGGCGTGCCTGGCCGGACTCGACGAGCCCTCCGGCGGCGAGGTCCGTGTGAGCGGCGTACGGATCAGCCACCAGCCCGAGACGGAACGGGCCCGGCTGCGCGCCCGGCACATCGGCGTCTTGCTGCAGACCCGCAATCTGTTGCCACATCTGAACCTGCGCGACAACGTCCGCCTGCCGCAACGGGCGCAGGGCCGCAGGGTGCCCGTCCCGGCCCAGACCCTGCTGGCGCAGGTGGGGCTGGCCGGGCGCGCGCACGCCCTGCCCCGGCAGCTGTCCGGCGGCGAGCTGGCGCGGGCAGGACTCGCCGTCGCACTGGCCAACGCGCCCGCCGTCCTGCTTGCCGACGAACCTACCGGTGAACTGGACGGCGAGACCGAACAGTTGGTGCTTTCACTGCTGCGGGAGCGGGCCGCGGAAGGCTGCGCGGTGCTGCTCGTCACGCACAGCGCGGAGGCGGTCCGGGTCGCGGACCGGGTGATCACGCTGACGGACGGCAGGGCCACCAGTGCCCCGACGCCGCACGACCGCGAGGAGGCGCACGATGTCATCGGATGACGTGCTCGTCAGCTGCACGGACGCGGCCCTGACCTTCGACCGGGGGGCCCAGGCGGTCGTGGCCGTGCACGGCGCCGACCTGGAGATCCGGGCTGGGGACCGGCTCGCGGTGGTCGGCCCCTCGGGATCGGGCAAGAGCTCGCTGCTCCATCTGATCGCGGGACTCGAACAGCCCACCCACGGCACCGTCACCCGCGCCGCCTCCCTCGGGCCGTACGACATCGGCCTGGTCTTCCAGGGCGACAGCCTGATCCCCGCCCTGAACGTGGTCGAGAACACCGCCCTGCCCCTGGTCCTCACCGACCGCGTGGAAGACGAGGCAAGGAGGACCGCCCTCGCCGCGCTCGCCAGGGTGGATGCCGCCGACCTCGCCGAACGGTTGCCCGAGGAGATCTCCGGCGGCCAGGCCCAACGGGTGGCCGCCGCCCGGGTCCTGGCCCAGGCGCCTCGCCTGATCCTCGCCGACGAACCCACCGGCCGCCTCGACCGCGCCACCGGCGCCCGCGTCCTGGACGCCCTGCTGACGGCCGCCGACCACACCGGTGCGGCGCTCGTCGTCACCACCCACGATCCAGCCGTCGCCGCCCGGCTCACCGTCCGGCGCATCATGCGCGACGGACGGCTGCTCGCCCCCGAGGAGGTGTCATGATCGCCGCATGGGCTCGCGGGCTGGCCCGCCACCGCACCGGCCGACTGCTGGCCGCCCTGGCCGGCGTCACGCTCGCGGTCGCCCTCGTCGCCGCGCTCGGCTCCTTCCTCACCGCGTCGAAGGCGACCATGACCCAGCGCGCCCTGCGTTCGGTCGCCGTGGACTGGCAGGTCCAGGTGCAGCCCGGCGCCGACCCGAACGCCGTCCTGTCCCTCGTGCAGAAGACTCCCGGCACTCGCACCGCGCTGCCGGTCGGCTTCGCCCACACCAGCGGCTTCACCGCCCGCGTGCAGGGCAGCACCCAGACCACCGGCCCCGGTGTCGCCCTCGGACTGCCCGACGGCTACCGTGGCCGCTTCCCGGACGCCGTCCGGACGCTGTCGGGCTCCTCCACCGGCGTCCTGCTGGCCCAGCAGACCGCCTCCAACCTGCACGCCGCCCCGGGCGACACCATCGGCATCCAGCTTCCCGGTGCCGGCCTGCGGCGGGTGAAGGTGGACGGCGTGGTCGACCTGCCCCAGGCCGACTCCCTCTTCCAGACCGTCGGCGCCCCCAGCCAGTCGCAGCCGACCGCGCCCCCGGACAACGTCATCTTGCTGCCCGCAGCCCGGTTCGCCTCCCTCACCCGCGGTGCCACTGCCGTCACCACCCAGATCCACGTTGCCCGCGACAACACCCGGCTGCCCTCCGACCCCGCCGCCGCCTTCTCCTCGGTCACCGGTGCCGCCCACAACCTGGAGGCCCGCTCCGCAGGCACCGCCCTGGTCGGCAACAACATCGGCGCCGCTCTCGACTCCGCCCGCCAGGACGCCCTGTACGCGCAGATCCTCTTCCTCTTCCTCGGCGTGCCGGGCGCGGTGCTGGCGGCCGCACTGACGGCGGCGGTCGCCTCGGCCGGCGGCGAACGGCGGCGCCAGGAACAGGGTTTGCTGCGACTGCGCGGGCTGCGGCCCCGCCAGATCACCGGCCTCGCGGGCGTGGAAGCCGCCCTCATCGGCCTCGCCGGGGGCCTCGCGGGGCTGGGTGTCGCCGCGCTCACCGGCCGTCTCGCCTTCGGTACGGCCTCGTTCGGCGCGAGCGCAGGGACGTGGACCGTCTGGTACGCGATCGCCTTCACACTGGGAGCCACGGTGGCCGCCGGTGCCGTTCTCATCCCCGCGCTGCGGGACCTGCGCGCGGTCACCGTCGCCGACACCCGCAAACAGGAGAGCGTACGACGCACCCGGTCACCCTGGTGGATGCGGTACGGCCTGGACTTCGTGCTCCTGATCGGCTCGTGGCTAATCTTCCGTGCCTCCTCCGGCAACCAGTACGCCCTGGTCCTCGCCCCTGAGGGGGTCCCCAGCATCTCCGTGTCGTACTGGGCCTTCCTCGGCCCCGCCCTGCTGTGGATCGGCGCGGCCCTGCTGCTGTGGCGCCTGACCCTGCTGGCCCTGACACGTGGCCGTCCCGGTCTGACCCGATTGGCCCGCCCGCTGACCGCGACCTTGGCCGGGACCACCGCGGCCGTACTGACCCGGCGCCGACGTCCGCTCGCTCGCTCGGTGGTGCTGCTCGCCCTGGCCGTCTCCTTCGCCGTGTCCACCGCCGTCTTCAACGCCACGTACCAGCAACAGGCCGAGGTCGACGCCCGGCTCACCAACGGCGCCGACGTCACCGTCACCGAACCGCCCGGCGCCCAGGCCCCACCCACTTCCGGAGCGGCCCTGAAGATCTCAGGTGTACGACACGTCGAACCCCTCCAGCACCGCTTCGCCTATGTCGGCTCCGACCTGCAGGACCTCTACGGCGTGCGCCCGGACACCATCGCCAAGGCCACCTCACTCCAGGACGCCTACTTCGCCGGCGGCGGCGCCCGGCAGCTGATGCAACGCCTTGCCCAGCACCCGGACAACCTGTTGGTCAGCGTCGAGACCGTCAACGACTTCCAGCTCTCCCCCGGCGACACCGTCAACCTGCGCATCCAGGATGCGCGCACCAAAGCCCTGCACACGGTGCCCTTCCACTACGCGGGCATCGCCAAGGAGTTCCCCACCGCCCCCAAGGACAGCTTCTTCGTCGCCAACGCCTCCTACGTCGCCAAGGCCACCGGCAGCGACGCGGTGGGCGCCTTCCTCCTCGACACCGGCGGCAGCCACCAGAAGCAGATCGCCGCACAGCTGCGCCGGCAGCTCGGCACCGGTGCCACCGTCACCGACCTCACCCAGACCCGCGGCACCGTCGGCACCAGCCTGACCTCGGTCGATCTGGCGGGCCTGACGCGCATCGAACTCGCCTTCGCGGTGCTGCTGGCCGCGGGAGCCGGTGGGCTCGTCCTCGCCCTCGGGCTCGCCGAACGCCGCCGCACCTTCGCGATCGCCACGGTCCTCGGCGCGCGCGCCCGCCAGCTGCGCGGCATGGTCCTCACCGAGGCCCTGGTGCTGGCCACCGGCGGCCTCGCCGGAGGCGCCCTGATCGGCTGGGCCCTGTCACAGATGCTGGTCAAGGTCCTGACCGGCGTCTTCGATCCGCCACCCGCCAGCCTCTCGGTCCCCGGCACGTACCTAGCACTCACCGGCACTGCCGCCGTCGCCGCCATCCTCGCCGCGGCCCTCAACGGCATCCGCAACACCCGACGCCCCGCCGTGGAGGAGCTCCGCGACCTGTGAATACTCCCCGCGCGCACGACGGGCTCGCCACCCTGTCCACTCCTAGGCTGTCGTCCATGCGCACGCCCGCCGCACCGGACCGCCCCCGTGTCCTCGTCGTCGAGGACGACGACACCATCGGCCGCCATCTGGAAGCCGGCCTGCGCGGCCATGGCTACGCGCCGACATGGTGCCGTACGGGGGCGGGCGCGCTGACCGAGGCCGCGCGGGCACCGTACGACGTGCTGCTGCTGGACCTGGGGCTACCCGACATGGACGGCCTGGGCGTGGCCCGGGATCTGCGGGCCCGCCTCCCCGATCTGTTGATCGTCGTGCTGACCGCACGGACCGAGGACATCGACGTCATCGCCGGACTGGATGCGGGGGCCGACGACTATCTCGTCAAACCGTTCAGCATGACCGTGCTGCTCGCCCGGCTGCGAGCGCATCTGCGGCGGCAGGCAGTGGTTGCCCCGGTCCGGAAGCCGGTGCGGCTGGGCGATCTGGTCGTCGACATCTCCGCCCGACGATGCGCGCTGCACGGTGTCGAAATCCCACTGCGGGCCAAAGAGTTCGACCTGCTCGCGGTGCTGGCCGAGCGGGTCGGCGAGGCGGTGTCGCGGGAGACGTTGATGGCCGAGGTGTGGGACGAGAACTGGTTCGGACCCACCAAGACTCTCGACGTGACGATGGCGGGCCTGCGACGCAGACTGACCGAGGCAGTGCGGGCAGGGAGCGGTCCTGTCCACCTGCCGGAGATCACCACGCTGCGAGGGCACGGATACCGGCTGGAACGGCCGCCGGATCCGGCGGATTGAGAAGCGGCTGACGTCAGGCTTGGATGTGAGCGCCTGCCAGTGATCATCCGGCAAAAGAGCGAGGGCTCGGCCCGCGCAGCGTCGACATAGACTGCCTTGTTGACAACAGGGCGCGGCCTGGCTAATTGCACGGCACCACCCGGCCCAGGCAGCGGCTCCTTGAGGTGGGGAACGTGACGTCGAGTGCGGCATCCCTCGTACCGGTCAACACCGCCCTCGGCGTCCTCCTCGCCGCTCTGCTCCTGGGGGCGGCGGCGGTCGCGGGGCGGTTCCATCTGGACCCGCACCCCTACAAGAGCCGGGCCCGGGAGATTCTCGTCGCCGGACTGAGGGCCGCGGCCCAGCTCGCCGTCGTGTCGGTGGTCATCGCGTGGGCCGTCAGGTCCGTGCCGGGGCTGCTGGCTTTCCTTGTCGTCATGTTCTCGGTGGCGGTGCGTACGGCCGGACGGAGAATCACCAGCGACCACACCTGGTGGCTCACGGCCGCCCCGATCGCCGCCGGTGTGGTGCCGGTCGTCGCGGCGCTGCTGCTGACGGGGCTCGTCCCGCTGCAGGGCATCGCGCTGATCCCGATCACGGGCATCCTCATCGGCGGCGCACTCACCGTGACCGTCCTCGCCGGACGTCGTGCCCTGGACGAACTGGCCCAGCGCCATGGGGAAGTGGAAGCCGCGATGGCCCTGGGCTTCCTGGACCGGGACGCACGGATGGAGATCGCCCGCCCCGCGGCATCAGAGGCACTCCTGCCGGGCCTCGACCAGACTCGGACAGTGGGGTTGGTCACCCTCCCCGGTGCTTTCGTCGGCATGCTGATGGGAGGGGCGAGTCCCGTGATGGCCGGGGCGGTGCAGTTGTTCGTCCTGATCGCACTCATGGCAGTGCAGTCCGTCGCGGTCGCGGTGACGCTCGAACTCGTCACCCGCCACCACCTGCACCGCCCGGTACCCGGCGCGCCGACCGGATCGCCACGCAAGGCAAGGCGGCCGACGAAAAGGCTGCCGCGTCACTGAGGGCGGGGACGTGCGCGGCTGGCTGAAGGGCGACCGTGCAAGGACGTTCGGCTGCCCAAGAGCCACCAGGACCGCCTCCTGCCCGCCCGCACCACGCTTCGAGCCCCTCGCCTCGATGGTCACCAATCATGCCAGTCACCTGACAGGGAGAGGCAGCGAGCACCGCACCGGCTCAGAGCGCCGAACGGCGGGCAAGCAATCCCAGGACCAGCAGTCCCGGTGCCATCGGCAGCCATCCGGTCAGCAGGCGGTAGCCGATGACCGCCGAGATTGCCGTATGCCCCGGTGCTCCGGCGGCCGTGAGCGCGAAGGCGAGCGCGGCGTCCAGCGACCCCAGTCCACCGGGCGTGGGAAGCAGGGCCGCCGCCCCGCTGGCAACGAGGTACGCCATCACCAGATGGCTCGTGGGCAACGCGAGACCGAGTGCGTGGACCACGGCGACGACCACGCCCGCGTGCAGCAACGCGAACGCGACCGAGCCGCCCCACAGCGCGCAGGCTCGCCCTCGGGAGCGATGCACCTCCCGTACGTCCGCCACGGCCCGCCCGACCGCCCGCCTCAGTCGGCCGCTGGCCACCACCGCCGGCACGACGGCTGCCACCGCCACCGGCGCCCAGACCAGCAGGTGCGGGAGACGCGCTGGGAGTGGGACAGCGCCCGGCGACGCCACGAGCAGGGCGACACCCAGTACGCACCGGACGGTCCCGCCGACGGCCGCCTTCACAGCCAGCGCGGTCGCCGAGCGCCTGGTAGAGAGGCCACACCGGGTCAGGAACCGCAGGTTGACCAGGCTCGCCCCGGCTCCCGCGGGCAGGATGTGGTTGGCGGCGCACGCCGCGAACTGCGCTGCCACCAGCCGCCCCCGCGGCAGCCGCTCGACGACCGCACCCTGCTGTGCCACAGCCGCGCACACCCACGTGGCGACAGTGGCGAAGCAGGCGAGCACCAGCCATTCCCCGTCGGCGGCGGCCAGTTGGTCGGTCCCGCTGTCCAGCGTGGCCCGGTGCGCGGCGAGTACGCAGCCGGCGGCGGCCAGCACCGACAAAGTGATCCCCAACCGGAGATAGAGGCGCCTGCCCTCGGTCGCGGGCACGCTGTCGGACACAGCCACCACAGTCACCGCCCCTGCCGGACGAACGGAGCGACATAGGCGTGGAGAACGCCGGCCCGTGCCACGGGCCAGGTGCGCGCGTAGGCGGGCGGACGGCCTCTCGGAAGGGCGAGGACTGCAACGGGGGCCCGGTGGGCGGCCCGGGCCAGTGCGTCCGCCGTGGTGCTGGTGTCGTGGCCCGTGGTCTGTGCCGATCCGCAACCGGTGTAGAAGGCGATCGGCACCGCCTCGTAGCCGCTGAGCAGGCACGGCGGCCGTACGCCGAGCGTGTGGAGGGCGGACGCGGTGCGGGACCAATCGTCACGGTTGGCGGCAGAACTGCGCACGGTGTGCTCCAGAACGACGTACTGCACGGCCAGGTGGGCCGCCAGGCAAGCCGTCACCAGGCCGACGGCGAGCGTGCGGGCGGTCCCGGCGGCGGGGGTGGTGACCAGGTGAGACAGACCCTGGGCGACGGGGACGGCAAGCAGGGCATAGGCGGGCAGCAGGAAGCGGGGAGCCGCGTAGCCGATGAGGAACAGGTAGGGAACGGCAGCCGTGACCGCGCAGGCCAGCGGCAGCAGGACGGGCAGGGCGCGTCGGGCGCGGACGGCGGTGACCGCGCCGAGCGCGGCGAGGACGGGCAGCGCGAACCACCACAGGGTCACCACCGGGTTGGGGGCCGATCCGGTGCAGGGGCGGCAGAGGGTACGCCCGCCGAGACTGTGCAACTGGTCGACCACCGCCAGGTGCCAGCCGAGGCCGCCCTGGATGCGGGAGGCGTCGGAGAGACGTTGCGCGAGGCCGCCGTAACTCATGTATGCCTCGATCACCCACTCGCCAGCGCCGGCCAGCAGGCCGGCGGCCAGTACGGCGAGGAGGCGGGGGCGGCGAAGAGCGAGGACGAGCAGGGGCAGCACCACGTAGACGGCGTCCATCGGGCGCATCCACGCCATCAGTGCCGCGCCCGCGAACACGCCCCACCAGGCTGACCGGTCCCCCGCGTTCGCGCGGACGCGCAGGAAGCAGCCGACGCAGGCCAGGGCGCCGACGGCGACCCAGTAGTCGGCATGGCCTGCGGGCCGTAGAACAGGGTCACCCACAGGGAGGCGAACAGGGCACCCGCCAGCGCCAGGACGCGCGGCATGACGTGGGCTCGCCAGATGCGCAGGGCGAAGTAGAGACCCAGACCGGAGAGAACCGCCAGGTAGACCCTCAGAAGAGCGGTGGAATCGGACCACGACGCGATCGGCGCGGCAAGCAGAGAGATGCCACGGGCCCGGGGCGCGCTGAAGAAGGCGGCGGGAACCTGGCCGCTGACCTGACTGACGTAGACCGTCTCGTCCCAGCCGAGACCAAGATCCGGTCGTACGAGGAAGAACTGGGCGAGCGTGAAAGCCCCCGCGACGGCCGCGAGCCAAGGTTCGCCCCGCCGGCGCCGAGGCCGGGCCGTCCGCGGTGGGAAGCCGGCGCGAGAGGCACCGGTCACCGTGACGCTCGAGCCGTCGGCCATCCTGCACCTCTCGTCGTCACGCCTCCATCTTTTCCTACGTCTCGTAGGAGGCCACCTCACCGTACGGCTTGTCGGTTAGAGGCAGGTGAGAAGGAGTCGTTTCCCTCACCCTGTCCAAGGTGAGGGAATCTCGGGCTGCAGCCCACACGAGAGGCCCAAACGGCGTAGCGCCGGCGAGGTCGAGCGACCTCCGCCGTCCGCTCACACCGTCGCCGGACGAGCAGACCCTACGTCGTAGGCGAAGATCAACCGGTACTGATCCATGTCTGCCGGGTCGTAGTGCGGTACACATGCCGCCGCTTGCCCCGCGCACCGTTCAGGTTGCGTTCATGCTCGAAGTGCGATCGTGCGGATCATGACCGCAGAGCACATCCTTGACGACCGGCCTCTGGCACCCGTACGCCAGTTGGCGAACAAGGTGCCGGAAGTGACCGTCTACTTCTGGATCATCAAGGTGCTGACCACCGGCATGGGCGAGACGGCGTCGGACCTCCTGGCCCGCACGCTCGGCCCGATCCCGGCGGTGGTGCTCGGCGGCATCGCCCTGACGGTCTCCTTGGCTGTGCAGTTCACGCTCCGCAGATACGTCGCCTGGGCGTACTGGATGGCCGTCGTGATGGTCAGCGTGTTCGGCACCATGGCCGCCGACGTCCTGCACGTGGGCCTCGGCGTGCCGTACGCCGTCTCGACGCCTGCGTTCCTCGTCGTACTGGCCGCGGTCTTCGCCCTCTGGTACGCGAGCGAGCGGACCCTGTCCATCCACACCATCCGGACCCGCCGCCGTGAGGCGTTCTACTGGGCGGCCGTCCTCGCCACCTTCGCTCTCGGCACCGCCACGGGCGATCTCACCGCCACCGTCGGCTTCGGCTACCTGGGCTCGGTCACCCTGTTCGCAGCTGGCATCTGCGTACCTGCCCTGGCCCACCGCTTCGGGGCCCTCGGCGCGGTGACCGCCTTCTGGACCGCCTATGTCATCACCCGCCCCCTCGGAGCCTCCCTCGCCGACTGGATGGCCCTCTCCCACACCCGCGGCGGCCTCGACCTCGGCCTGGCACCAGTCACCCTCGCCTGGACGGCCGCGATCATCGGCTTCGTCGGCTACCTGGCCGTGTCACAACGCGACAGGGGCGCGCACGCCGCGGCATGAGGTAAGGCCGTGCAACGCACGACAGAGTCGGGCGACGAGGCTCGGGAGCGATGGCCGAACCTTATGACGCACGGCAGGGCGTGTTTGCCGGCACTGCTGGTGATTGCGGCCGCCCGCGCAGTCCCCGGCGGCTCCACCAACGTCTTCGCCCGCGCCCTCAGCCTGCCCAACGACGCCGTCGAGGCCACCAGCGCCCTCCTGGACGCCCTGCCTGGGCCGAACAGGCCCTCATCTCGGTCGTCGCCACCGCCTGCCTGCTCGGCGTCTCCACCCGCAGGGTCGAGAAACTCGCCGCGTCCCTCGGCGTCATCCAGCTGTCGCATGGGGTCGATGGCAAGGCCGGTTCTCGCGGGCGCGGGGCCGGCGTGGAGGAGGCCGTTGACGCGCCGGCGTCGTTCGAGGAGCTGATGGGGGAAGTAACTGCCCTGGCGCAGCTTGGGGATGGCGAGTTCGACGGTGCCGGTGCGGGTGTCCCACTCGCGTGGGCGGTAGCCGTTGTGGTGGTTGACGCATTTGTCGCTGACCTGGCCGTATTCGGCGTTGCCGAGGGCGTCGGCCTCCGCGGACATGAGCGCGTCGGCGAACGTCTTGACCCTCGCGCGCAGCGGATCCGGACTCGCCGCGGCGAGGGTGTCTTCCGCGAGGACGTGCAGGGGCGCATTGTCTGGTGCGGTCATCGTGCTGATCTCCTTGGAGGACGTGGCGATGCCCGGTTTGGCCGTCGAACCTACGGTGGGGGTATGGCGGTGATCAACGGTTGGCGACGGGAAGCGCGAGCCCGGATCCGTGCGGTGGACGCGTTGGGCTCGACCGTGCTGTTCGTGCTGTCGGTCGTGGCTGCCTCGATCCCACCGCACCAGCACCAGTTCGTGCTGCGGTGGCCCACCGTGGCGCTGGCAGCCGTCGGCTGCTCCTCGTTGGTGTGGCGGAGTCGCCGCCCGTTTGGCGTACTGGCAGTCACCATTGGCTGCGGGGCGGCCCTCCAGTTGCTCGGCGTTCGAGACAGCCCGCTGGTGACAAGCCCGGTTCTGGTGTCCGTCTACAACGTGGCCGTACGGACCAACCGGCGTACCGCCTGGAGCATGGCAGCTGTCTCGGCTGCCGTCTTGGCCGGTGCCGCCGTGGCGGGCGCGCCGGCGTCGTGGCTGGATCCGGACAAAGCGGCGGTGCTGGCATGGACAGCTCTGCCGGCCGCCGTCGGGGACGGGGTGCGCTCACGCCGCGCCTATGTGGCCGCCGTGGAGGAACGTGCCGAGCACGCGGAGCGCACCCGTGAGCAGGAGGCAGAGCGGCGTGTCGCGGCCGAACGCGTCCGCATCGCACGTGACCTGCACGACATCGTCGCGCACCACATCGCCTTGATCAACGCTCAGGCGGGCGTCGCCGTCCATCTGGTGGACCGGCGACCGGAACAAATCCTCACGGCTCTTCAGGACATCCGGGACACCAGCCGTTCCGCGCTGGACGAACTACGGGTGACCGTTGGCCTGCTCCGGCAGTCCGACGACCCAGTGGCGCCTCGTGACCCGATGCCGGGGCTTGCGCAGGTGCCGACTCTGCTGGCCTCGTTCGAACGCGCCGGGCTGGCCGTGAGCCACGCTTTGAGGGGCACGGCCGAACCGCTGGAACCGGCAGTCGATCTGGCCGCGTACCGCATCGTGCAGGAGTCCCTGACCAATGTGCGCAAGCACGCCGGAGCCGATCATGCCCGGTTGTTCCTGCACTACCAGCGTGAACGGCTGACGATCACCGTGGAGGACGACGGGTCCGCCGGACCACGTCATCCTCTCCCGGGGGCCGGTCACGGGCTGATCGGGATGCGTGAGCGGGCTGCCACGATCGGGGGCAGGCTGTATGCCGGGCCGCGCGCTGAGGGCGGTTTCACCGTGACCGCCGAACTACCGCTGCGAGCCGGCTCCCCCAGCCCCGAGCGGGATCGGAGAAAAGGGCATGACGATTCGCGTACTGCTTGCCGATGACCAGGCCCTGTTGCGGGGCACCTTCAGCATGCTGTTCGACGCCACAGACGACATGGAGACCGTAGCCGAGGCGTCCAACGGGATCGAGGCGGTCGAACTGGCCGCCGCGGAGCACCCGGATGTGGTCCTGATGGACATCCGCATGCCGGAGATGGACGGCATCGAGGCGACACGCCTCATCAGCGAATCCGAGGACCTCGCGGACGTGAGGGTGCTCGTCCTGACCACCTTCGAGGATGACGAGCACGTCGCCGAGGCCCTGCGTGCGGGTGCGAGCGGCTTTCTCGGCAAGGGGGCGCGGCCCGAAGAGCTTCTCGACGCCGTCCGCACCGTCGCAGAGGGCGAGGCGCTGCTGTCCCCGTCGGCGACGCGAGCGTTGATCACGAGATTTCTGGCCCAGCCAGATCCATGCCCAGCAGCCGTACATGCGCGCCTGGAAGGCTTGACGCCGCGCGAACGCGACGTCACGACCCTCGTGGCACTGGGCCTGACGAACGACGCGATCGCCCAGCGCCTGTTCGTCAGCCCGCTGACTGCCAAGACCCACGTCAACCGGGCCATGACCAAGCTGGCAGTGCGTGACCGTGCCCAGCTTGTGGTCATCGCCTACCAGTGCGGGCTGGTCAGCCCGGCGTCCGAACCGACTCACCCACAGGTGCCCGCGTAAGGGTGTTTCGCTATCCGTCCCGGCAGTAGGCCGACGAGACATGTACCGCGGCCGTGGTAGCCGGATATCGCTGCGCGGAGACGACGCGCGAGCGCCTGTTCCTGGGCGAAGGTGAGACCTGGAACGGAGGTTTCGCCATGACCGAAACTCACTGCCTGACCGAGAAGTCCGGCGACAAGACGGCCATCGAGGGGTGCCGCCCGGTCGATGAACCACTGACCGGCCACGCCCTCAAGACCCTCGCGCCCGGCGAGGCGCGCGCCGTGCGGGCTCACCTGGCAACCTGCGCCAGGTGCCGGGAGGAGCGCGACCGCCGCGCATCGGCGCCTGCACACCTGTCCCTGCTGTGTGACGCCCTGGCTAGTGGCAAAGGCCGACACACGCCGGCGTGCACGGCCAGCCGAGACGAGTGCCGCCATGCACCGCCCCGTCGGCGCAGGCCGGACCGTTCGGCCGTGACCATGCAGATCACGCTGTCCCAATGGGTCAGCAGGACCAATTCGTACACGAGGTGAGCAATGAGCTCACCGGAAGACTCTCCCGCCACAGCCGGGCCGTCACCGCCGACGCCCTGAGCGCCCGCGCCGCGCCCATCCGCTTCGCCGAAACGCCACTGCCGCTGCCGCTGAGGCGGCAGCCCCAGCCTCGGCGCGAACCGCCGCACGATTGGCACGAACCGCCGCACGAGCATGTCGCCCGTCTTCGTGGGACTGTCGCCCATTTCGACCTCCTTCTCGGCCCTGCAGGAGGGAGCGGCCGGAGGTCAGGTTCCACTGATCAGAAATTCCTTACTTCATGGAGACTAGGGAAATTCATCGCGAGTACTGCATTAAGGAAGCGTCGCCCTGTAGTCCCCCGGATCGCAGATGGCGCTCGCCGAGAACGCGACGCACCACTGGTCCGCGTTGCCAGGCGCTCCGCCTACCCAAAACGCGATCTCCACACCCTTACGCTCGAAGGCCACGGTGCTCCTCGAACCACATCTGTCGGGAACGCGGGTGCGACATCAACGTCGTGCACAGACTCCGCGATACGGTGCTGTGGAAGATCGCGCCAAGGGCGGATTGGCCTCCGCAGCCGCGGCTGCATGGCGCCCCGGCGGCTTAATAGCTGACTCCGAATCTCTGGAGGACTGCGCGTCCGGTGAACACTGTGGATGAGGCAGACACGAAGCGCACGGAGCTTTCCGCGCTGCTTCGGGAGGTCGTCAGGTTCGGTGCCGTCGGCGGGCTGGGCGTCGGGGTGAATCTCGCCGTGTTCAATCTCAGCCGAGCCGTGACCTCTCTGCCCGTGTGCGATGCAGCGTCATCGCGACCAGCGTGGCGATAGTCTTCAACTACCTGGGTTTCCGGTATTTCGCCTATCGGCACCGAGCCTCGCAGGGGCGTGCCGCGGAGTTCGCTCTCTTCTGTCTTTTCAGCGTCGTCGGCCTGATCATTGAGAGCGGGGTGCTGTACGTCGCAACGTACGGCTTCGGCTGGGACTCGGCGCTTGAGAGCAACCTCTTCAAGATCGCGGGGATCGCGTGCGCGACCCTCTTCCGCTTCTGGTCCTACCGCACCTGGGTGTTCCGGGTGCGTCACTGAGCGGCTCAGTCGGAGCCGCATCCGGTGTCACACGCTGCTGTTCGACCGACCGTGCGGGTCGTCGACGGCCTGGCCCTGCTTGGCCAGCAGCCGAGGGGGACCTCAATGACCAGCTCGACATCTTGGCGCAGCTGGGGCGGGAACTCCCCTCGACGTCGAGCTTGATCTTGCGGGCGGCGGCGAGTTCGTCCTCCGTGAGCAGGTGCGGCAGCGAAGCCGCGTCGGCGTCAAAGGAGGCTTCCACGCTCCGGCCCGGTCGGCACCCGTGGTGATGATGGAGGCATCGAAGGTCCACGTTGTACGGCAGGAACGTGCCCCCGTCGATGACGCACAGCAGCTCAGCCAGCACCTGGTCGAAGGTAGGGGCGACGACCATTGCGTGACTGAGCCCGTGCACAGCGAGAGCGTGATCGGTGACGGCCCCAGGGGAGCCGCCACCGATCAGGTCCGTCAGCGCATGTCCGTGAGGAGGGTCGCGAGTTCAGCCTCCTGCCGGGCCGGCGACATCGGAGGGTTCGAGTGATCGATGCCGAAGGTCTTCAGGACGCTGTCCATCTGGGCGTCGACGAACGTCCAGCCGGTGTTGTCCAGCGGCTGCAACGAGGCCTGGTCGGCATCCCAGAGATCACGCAGTGACTGGGCGGCTGCATGTGCCCCGGTCGCGTTCCCCGACCGGGCGTCCTTGAGCGCGGTCGATGCGAGTGCCTTCAGAGCGTCGACCTTGGCGGGCGGGAACTTCTTCACGGCCTGGCCGGGGGCGAGCTGAACGGTAGAGGTGGCGTCCTCCTCCGGCGCCGGGCCGACGTGCGGCTGGCTGTGCGCCCAGATCAGCAGGGCTGCGGTGGCAACGGCGAGGAGGCCGAAGCACGCCAGTCCGATGCGCTCCCTGCGCGGGTCGGCGGTGATCTGCGGGGCGTGCGTGGCGTCGTAGGTCTCGGTCACGTCGGAGCGCGTCACCGTCAGGTAGATGACAGTCGCCAGGATGAGGCCGAGGAAGATCAGGCTGGTGGCGAAGGTGCCCAGCGCGAGGCCGGTCGGCTCGCCCGGCTGAGCGACCTTGGGGGAGCCGAGCCAGTCGCCGATGTTGGCGCCCAGCGGGCGGGTCATGATGTAGGCGAGCCAGAAGGACAGCACCGGGTTCGCGCCGAACTTCCACAGCAGCGTGATCGCCACGATGAGGCCGAGCGGCAGCAGGACCGAGACTCCCGGGCTCCAGCCGGTGAGCTCAAGGGTCCAGTCACCGGTCGCGGTGCCGAGCGCGAAGGTGACGAGAACGGCGAGCCAGTAGAACGACTCGCGCGGCAGCGTCGTGACCGAGTGGATCGAGAGGGTGCGCTCGCGCATCCACCACACGCCGAAGACCACGGCGAGCAAGACCGAGAAGACGGCGGAGCTGATCCACAGCGGCACGTTGAGCTGGTCGGTCAGGATGTCGGTGTAGAGCGTGCCTGTGACGCTGACAACCACCACGGTCAGCCAGTACGGGAATGGCACGTACCGCTTCAGCCTCAACTGGACGCCCAGAACCACCACGAACACGGCGGTGAAGATCCAGGCCGTGTTCACCAGGCCGACGCCCAGCTTCATGTTGATCCAGTCAGCGAAACTCTCACCGACGGTGGTGCAAAGGATCTTGATCACCCAGAACCAGACGGTGACCTCGGGAACCTTGTTCAGCATCAGCCGCTCTCTGCGGCGTGTGCTGGCCTCGCTTGTGGTTGTCATGCGACGAGGCTGGCTCGACCAACCTGCACACAACCTGACTACGCAATCGCCTCTGGCGTGGGAAAGGTCACCTCGACGCGACCGTGACCATCCGCGATCGCGCGGACTGCCACCCCCGCGGACGCGGCCAGACGCCTTACGACGGCCAGCCCCAACCCGTGCCCGTTGCCGCTGGTCACACCGGCTTCGAAGACCCGGTCGACCTCTGCCGGATCGAACCCCGGACCGTCGTCGAGAACGTCGATCACGACCCCCTGGGGCTGGATGCGCGCCGTGACCCAAACGCGCGTACTCGCATGCCGCAGGCCGTTCTCCAGCAGGGGTGACAAGACCGCCACAACCACTTCTGTTGCCAGGGCGACATCGACGTTGGTCGGGATGGCGAGTTCGATGGAGCGGCCGCCGATCGCCTGTCGCGCCGCCGCCCTGAGATCGCAGCGGGTACCCGCATCGATCCGCGTCCGAGCGGCACTCAGAATCGTCGTGATCGCCCTGTTCAGGCGGTCGACCTCGGTCAGAACAGACTCCGGCGCCACATGGTGACCGGAGAGTTGCGCCAACTGCGCCTCGCCCCGCAGGACCGTCAAGGGCGTCCGCAACTCGTGGGCGATCTCGTCGGTGAGCCGGCGCTCATCCGCGAGCGCGTTGTCCACGCGGTCGAGCAGGCGGTCGAGAGTTCGCCCGAGCTGCCCGAATTCATCGTGCGGAACGCCGAGGTTGAATCGGCGCCCGGGTTCGTGATTACCCCACTTGTCGGCAAGAGCGGCCATCTCGTGAACCACCCGCAACGCACGGCCCACCACGAGGTGTGCGACGACGCCTGCGAGCAGGATCGAGATGCCACCCAGCACGAGCGACATCGCCAGGCTACGCTGCTCCGACGTCTCGTACGGCGTCAGGTCCACCCTCACGACCACCACGACGCGGTGGCCTTCGAGCCGGATCGGCTGGGCATACAGAAGGTAATTGCCGACCGTGGTGGTTTGGGACTGCCCGGAGCCGGCAAGCGCCTGGACTCGGTCAAGGAGGCTGCCCGGCACGATCCCGTCAATGAGGCGCCCATCGGAATACACCCACGAGACCGTGTCCAGGGCTTCGTTGCGGCCCTCAATCAGCACGACATGGCCACTTCGTACGGTTACGTTCGCCGCCATTGCCTCGGCACGCGTATGCGCCAGAGCGTTCGCGTCGGCGTCGGTCACCTGGCTCAACAACACGTGCGAGACCACCACCAGCACTGCGACCACCGCTGTCGCGATCAGAACCGCGAGCGCGACGACCCTCCCACGGAAGCCCGTCACTCCCATCGGTAGCCCACCCCACGGACTGTCGACAGGCGGTCGGACACGCCCAGCGCACCGAGTTTGGTCCGTAGTCGGCGGATGTAGGAGTCAAGAGTGTTGTCGCTGACCAGCGCGCCATGCGGCCAACCGGCAGCAACGAGGGCGTGGCGTCGTACAGCGTCGCCCTGTGAAGCAATAAGCCTGCCCAACAACCGATACTCGGTCGGCGTCAGACTCTCGCTTGTCGAACCGTTGATCACGACATGTTTCGCCGGATCGAGAACGACGCCCCTTGGTGGGGTCGTCGCGGTTGTTCTGCGCAGCAGGGCGCGGACCCTCACCAGCAACTCCGGGATGTCGAACGGTTTCGTCATATAGTCATCGGCTCCCGCCTCGAAGCCGCCCACCTTGTGATGCATGCCATCCAGAGCGGTGAGCATCAGCACCGGGGCATCAACGCCACGTGCCCGCAGCGCCAAGCAGACATCGCGGCCATCAGCGTCTGGGAGCCCCAGATCCAGGACGACCAGGTGAGGAACCGGATCAAGGTGCCGCAGCAGGCTGTCCGCCGTAGAAGCGACTGCGACCGTATGGCCGTCGTGCTCGAGTGCGCGCTTCAGGACGTCCCGGACCGCCGCGTCATCTTCACACACCACGATAAAAGCCACCCGCTGACCCTAGGCACGTCAGCGAGAGTTCTCCATTCTCCCTGGTCAGCGCCCTGGTGTCCGCGATGTCCGGACCAGCTTCTCCTCTCGGTGCGGCCGGACAGCCCTCGCCCCCGGCGAGCGTTTCGCCCTCCACCGCATCGCCCTGCCTTTCAGGCTCGGCGCCGGCGACGACCCTAATCCCAGTCGGCGGCGAGGCCGAGCACACGTCGACGCTGCGCGTAAACGGCTGGCGGGTGCCGTCCGGCTGGCACATCGACACCCTCGACGTCACCGCCACGCTGAACTAGCTAGCTGGGCACTGTCCGGCGGATCATGTGGCCTTCTGGTCGGCTCCTCGTTGGCTCGGTCATGCGTCGGGGGGACCCGACGCATCTCGAGTGGTCGCTGCCGGAGCCGCATCTGCCGCCGTCGGGCGGGCGGGGAGGCCGGTGGAACGGTCACCGCACGGTGGCCAACGGAGTCCTGTTCCGCTCGTCGGCAGGCGGTACCTGGGACCGGATCCTGCAGGCGGTCCAGGCCGACGCCGACATGGCGGGGCGAATCGACTGGTCGATGGCCGGTGTCGATTCGACGTCCTGCCGGGCCCATCAGCACGCAGCCCGTGCACGCAAGTCCCGGCCGCGGGTCCCGAAAAAGGACGAGGCCCCGGCCCCACCGCCCTGACCACGGCCTCGTCCCTTGTGTAACGGCCGGCCGGCGAGAAGGAAGACGCGGTCACTGCGGGGACGAGGGAGCGGGTGGTTCGTGCAGGAAGTGGTGCCACTCAAAGAGGGCGCCGTCGCGGAGGCGTAGCTGGTGGAGTACGTACGGGCCGGATTTCCGCATGGCCCAGTCGGGAAGCAGGGTGTGGTTCTTAAAGCGGGGGTCCTCGGCCAGTGGGTAGGGCGTGCCCAACCGTGGGCGATCGTGGCCTGGAACTCGGCGTCCCAGTGCGTCGGACCGGTAGGCGCCCCGGGCCCCCTGGCGTCGATGATGCCGCGCGCGTGATCGACCACCGCCTCGTTCACCGCGTCCTGGAACCGATGGAAGTCATCGGCCGTGGCACTCCTGGGCCGCCTGATCCGGATGTTCCGTGAGTGCTGCTCTGCAGGTAGCGGCGTACCGGGTGGTGGTGCATCTTCTTCCCCCCTCCAGGCCAGGGTTCTTCTCGCGCGCCCATGCCTCAATGGCCATAACGTCGCGCATTGGGATGCGTCTGGTGCGCCCCCAGGGCAGTGGCCAGAGTCGGCGCGTGATGCTCAGGGTGTGTCCGTCGAAGGCCAGCCGGACGGACAGGGTCGACGCGGTCAGCGGATGCGGACGGGCGGCTCACTCACCCCGTTGGGATTCGTCATGACCGCAAGTGTGACCGGTGAAGTGAAGGCCCATTGGCACCGTCGCGGCGTAGCCTCTGAAGGCAGTTGACCCAACTTTCCCCCGCGCCGTCCCGAGCCCAGGGTCGGTGTTTGCCGTCCAGTGTCGGCGATGCGGCGCAGGGCCCAGTCGGCGATGCGGGCACTGTAGGCGGCAGGCGTCACCGCAGCACCGATCCGGTTATGGCCGCCCATGATCCGCCGGACAGGCCCTAACTGGGCCAACGTCAGGTGGCACGCCCTCTCGGGATCCGCCGCGCAGGAGCCCGACGGCAGCACCTCCCAACGCCTGGCCCGCACGCTGCCCAGCCAG
This sequence comes from Streptomyces sp. NPDC005784, assembly GCF_042871525.1. NCBI lineage: Bacteria > Bacillati > Actinomycetota > Actinomycetes > Kitasatosporales > Streptomycetaceae > Streptomyces > Streptomyces sp. NPDC005784. The sequence continues at coordinate 23,742 of NZ_JBIAIQ010000038.1, read as the reverse complement.
ATCGACAACCCCGGACACGGCGACGGCTGCGGGAACGGCAAGGGCGGCGGGTGCCACGGCAACAAGCTCACCCGCCTGCTCGCTCGGACGGAGGCGGCAGAGTTAATGCAGGTCAAACGGTTCTGCCCGCGTAGCCAAGAGTGGGGCGGGTGGGACTCGAACCCACGGCCGACGGATTATGAGTCCGCTGCGCCGCTTCACGATGACGTTCGTCCGCCCAGCCGTCCCGTTCTCCTGCCTGGCCATGTCCAGGCAGGAGAACGGGAACACCACCCGAGATGCAAGCAGTGTCCGAAAGCGGTGAGTGAGTCATTGGCCAACGCCACCAAGCCATTGCAGGGCGACCGCCGACAGGTCTCACTACAGCGCTGATCTGCATCAACACCTCCTCGGGACGGAAAACGGGCCCATTCGACCCGGATTCGACCCGACGCCCATGTATCCCGAGACCGAACACCTATGAACTGCGACGATGCAGGAAGTGCCGCTGTACCAGCCAATTACAAGCAGAAAAATAGGTGCAAAACTTCATACTCGAACATATCGGTACACAGTCCATGCGCGGAGCGGCACATGGCGCGATCGACGACATTGATCGGGGCCGATGCCTTCACCGTTGGTCGGAACCTGCTCCTGCACGCCAACAGCCCCTATGAGCAGGCGACTTCGAAATCCGCTTCCGCGAGACGGAAGCAGTATTGCGGCCTCGCGAAGCCTCTGCGGACGATGTCACCACGCCACAGAGACGGGAATCAGCCACCATGCCTCACACGACCGCCTTCGCCAGGAACCAGTGGTACGTCGCCGCCTATACATATGAAGTGGGGCGGGAGTTGCTCGGGCGGACGGTGCTCGGTGAATCGCTCGTTCTCTATCGGGCCGAGGAGGACGGGGCGGCCGTCGCTCTGTCCGACCGCTGTGTGCACCGGCGTTTCCCGCTCTCGGAGAGCCGGCTCGACGGTGACCGGATCGTGTGCGGGTACCACGGGTTCACGTACGACACGACGGGCACCTGCGTGTACGTGCCGGGGCAGAAACGGATACCGCGCACCGCACGGGTCGCCTCCTACCCCGTCGTCGAGCGGGACTTGTTCGTCTGGGTCTGGATCGGCGACCCGGCGCTCGCCGACCCGGAGGCCGTCCCGCGCGCCCCGCACATGGACTCGCCGGACTGGACGACGGTCAGCGGCATGGAACCCATCGACGCGGACTACGGACTCCTCGTCGACAATCTCCTCGACCTCTCGCACGAGACGTATCTGCACGGCGGCTACATCGGCACGCCCGAGGTCGCCGAGACGCCGATCGCCACCGAGGTGGACGAGGGCGCCGGTGTCGTACGCGTCTCCCGGCACATGGACGACGCCGAGTGTCCGCCGTTCTACGCCCGTTCGACGGGTATCGAGGGTCGCATCACGCGCTGGCAGGACATCGAGTACCACGCGCCGTGCCTCTATCTGCTGCACAGCAGGATCGCGCCGGTCGGCGTCCTGCCGGAGCCGGACGGCAGTGACCCGAACGCCTTCCACACCGAGATCACGTACGCCATCACGCCGTCCGACGACGGCAAGGTGTACGACTTCTGGGCCGTCTCCCGTGACTTCGCCCGCTCGGACGACGAAGTCACCACCTTCCTGCGGGACTTCAACCACACCGTCGTGATGCAGGACGTCGACGCGCTCAACCTCCTCCAGAAGACCCTCGCCACCGAACGCACCGGCTACCAGGAGCTGAGTATCAACATCGACACCGGCGGTCTCGCGGCCCGCCGTATCCTGGCCCGCCTGGTCGAGGAGGGCGACAAGCCGATGGAGAGGGCGCGGTGACCGGCCCGACCGGCGAGATCTATCGCGTCGACTGGCTCCCGGGCACCGATGTGCTGCACGGCACCTGCCACTGCGGCGCCGAGCACACCGCCCAGGACCCGGTCGCCATGTGGGAGTGGATGCTCGCCCATCCCGAGGGGCACGAGCCACGGGCCACCGGCCAGGGGCAGCATTGGAGCAGGCACGGGAGCGGGAGCATCAACGGATCGCGGGGAAAGGAGTCATGAACGTGTACGAAGCCGAACTCGTCGTCGAACGGCGGGACTTCGTCGCCGACGGCGTGCTCGCCCTGACACTGCGGCATCCGCTCGGCGCCCAACTCCCGTCCTGGGAACCGGGTGCCCACATCGATGTCGTGCTCGGGCCGGAACTGGAGCGGCAGTACTCCCTGTGCGGTGACCCGGCGGACCGCGGGGCGTGGCGGATCGCGGTGTTGCACGAGCCGGACGGACGAGGTGGATCGGCCCATGTGCACGCACAGTTGGGCGAGGGAGACAAGGTCCGTGTCCGGGGTCCGCGCAATCACTTCGCGCTCGCTCCCGCCCCGCGCTACCGGTTCGTCGCGGGCGGTATCGGCATCACCCCGATCCTGCCGATGCTCGCCGCGGCCGAGACGGCGGGCACCGAGTGGACGCTCCTGTACGGCGGCCGGACCCGCGGTTCCATGGCGTTCACCGAGGAGTTGGGGCGGTACGGGGACCGGGTCACCCTCGCTCCGCAGGACGAGGCCGGGCTGCTGGACCTCGCCCCCGTGTTGGACGAGGTTCCCGAAGGCACCCTCGTCTACTGCTGCGGCCCCGGGCCGTTGCTCGACGCGGTGGAGGCGCGCTGCCCGGCCGGGCCGCTGCACGTCGAGCGGTTCCGGCCGAAGGTGCAGGAGGCGGGCGGGGAGACGGAGTTCGAGGTGGTGCTGGAGCGGTCCGGGCGCACGGTGACCGTCACCCCTGGTGTCTCCGTCCTCGCCACCGTGCGCGCCGCCGGTGTCGAGGTGCTCTTCTCCTGCACCGAGGGCACCTGCGGGACCTGCGAGACGGAGGTGCTCGAAGGAACCCCGGACCACCGGGACTCGGTGCTCACCGATGAGGAGCGGGAGGCGGGCGGGACGATGCTCATCTGCGTGTCCCGCTGTCGCGGGGAACGGCTCGTACTGGATCTCTGACCGCGAGGTCCCGCTCGATCCGCGCGACCGTCTCCAGCAGGTGGGGAAGCAGGTCGCGGCGGACGGATTCGAGGCTGTTGCGGCTGGCGTGCACGGGGATGTTCACGGCCGCCACGACGGTGCCGTCCCGGTCCCGCACCGGGGCGGCGACCGAGCGCAGGCCCTCTTCCAACTCCTGGTCGACGATGGCGTATCCCTGGCGCCGCGCCCGAGCGAGTTCCGCCCTGCGGAGTTCCGGCGAGACGATCGTGCGCGCGGTCAGGGGGTGCGGATCGGCTCGCCTCAGCCGGGCGTCGATCTCCTCGTCCGTGAGGTGCGCGAGGATCACCCGGCCCACGGAGGTGACAAGGGCCGGGAAGCGGGTGCCGACGGTGATCGTCGCTGTCATGATGCGCCGGGTCGGGACCCGCGCCACGTACACGATGTCGTCGCCGTCGAGGACGCAGAGCGAGCTCGACTCCCCCACCCGTTCAGCGAGTTGCTTCAGATGCGGCAGGGCGATCTCCGGGAGGGTGAAGCCGGAGAGATAGGCGTAGCCGAGTTCCATCACGCGCGGGGTGAGCCGGAAGACCCGGCCGTCCGTGTGGACGTATCCGAGATCGACCAGGGTCAGCAGGAAGCGGCGGGCCGCCGCGCGGGTCAGGTCGCAGCCGCGCGCGACCTCACTGAGTGTCAGTTCCGGTCGGTCAGCGCCGAAGACGCGGATGACGGCGAGTCCGCGTTCGAAGGACCGGACGAAGTGGGGCGCTCGGTCTGCTGCAGGCATCGTCGCCTCCAGAGGGACTCACGGAGCGCTCTCCGCGCGAGTCGAGAGCGCACTTCGATAACTGTCAACAATATTGTCAGCCAAGGCCATTGACCCGGCACGGACGGGGTTCTACCTTCGCGCTGAGCACCATTGTGCGGTGTGCGCACAACCTGTCGGAACCCTTTCGTCTGCACAGGAGGAGCCATGCGTCGTCTGCTCGCCGGTATCGCGGTCGGAGCCTTCCTGGTCGCCGCGTCGGCCTGCGGTTCGTCCGACGGCGGTGGCGCCTCGGACAAGAACTCTTCGTCCGGCGGTACCACCACCGTCAAACTGGGGGTCATCCCCATAGTCGATGTCGCCCCGGTCTATCTGGGCCAGAGGAAGGGCTTCTACAGCAAACACGGTCTGAAACTGTCGATGACGCTCGCGCAGGGCGGCGCGGCGATCGTGCCGGGTGTCGTCTCGGGCCAGTTCCAGTTCGGGTTCTCCAACGTGACGTCGTTGATGATCGCCCAGTCCAACGGCGTTCCCGTGAAGGCCATCGCGAACGGTGTCGCATCGACGGGCGTGGCGGGCAAGGACTTCGGCGCCATCACGGTCAAGAAGGGCAGCGCCATCACGACGGCGAAGGACCTGGAGGGGAAGAAGGTCGCCGTCAACACGCTGAAGAACATCAATGAGACGGCCGTGCGCGAGTCGGTGCGCAAGGCGGGCGGCGATCCGTCCAAGGTGAAGTTCGTCGAGCTCGCTTTCGACCAGATGCCCGCGGCCCTCGACAGCGGCCAGATCGACGCCGCCATGGTGGTCGAGCCCGCGCTCGCGACGGTCAAGAGCCAGGGCGCGACCGAGATCGCCTCGTCCCTGGTCGACGTGGCGAAGGACCTCACCGTCGCCATGTACTTCACCTCGAACCAGTACGCGACGCAGCACCCCGACGTGGTGAAGAATTTCCAGGAGGCCACCGCGGAGTCCCTCGCCTACGCCGACGCCCACCCGGACGAGGTCCGGCAGATCGTCACCACGTACACGAAGATCCCGGCGGCCGTGCTGGCGAAGGTGACCCTGCCCAAGTGGCCGGCCGAGGCGAACCGGACCTCGATCGAGGCGCTGGAGAAGCTGGGCGAGCAGGACGGGCTCTTCAAGGCGACACCCGATCTGGACAAGCTGCTGCCGTGAAGGAGAAGCAGCCGCGTGGCGGCGGCCCCGCCGGACGGGCCGTGAACGCCGCACTGGGTGCCGCCGGGCTCGCGGCCTTCCTCGCCCTCGGCGAGGTGGTGCCGCGGCTCGGCATCGTCGAGGAGCGGTACTTCCCGCCGACCAGCCGGATCGCGCGGGCGTTCGGCGACGAGATCACCGACGGCACCTTCTGGACGGATCTCGGCGACACGCTCACGGGCTGGGCGCTGGGCCTGGTGATCGCGGTCGGCGCGGGCATCGTGGTGGGCGTGGTCGTCTCGGTCGTGCCGTATCTGCGCGAGGCGACCGCCTCGACGATCGAGTTCCTGCGCCCCATCCCCTCCGTGGCCCTGATCCCGCTCGCCGTCCTCCTCTACGGCACCGAGCTGCGGTCGGTGCTCCTCCTCGTCGTGTACGCGTCCTTCTGGCAGGTCCTCGTCCAGGTCATGTACGGCGTGCGGGACGTCGACCCGGTGGCCGAGGAGACGGCGCGCTCGTACGGTCTCGGCGCCTGGGCCCGGGTCCGTCATGTGCTGTGGCCGACGGCGCTCCCGTATGTCATGACGGGGGTCCGGCTCGCCGCGGCCGTTGCGCTGATCCTCACCGTGACCGCCGAACTCGTCATCGGGGCACCGGGGTTGGGCGCGCGCATCGCGGTCGCCCAGACCTCGCAGGCCGTGCCCGAGATGTACGCGCTGATCGTGGTCACCGGTCTGCTCGGGCTGCTGATCAACGTGGGCGCACGGTCGGTGGAGCGGCACGCGCTGGCCTGGCACCAGTCGGTACGCGGGGAGGTGGCGGTGTGACGGACATCCCGGCCGGCCGGACGAAGCCGAACGCGTGGGGCGGCCTCCTGCTGCGAGCGCTGTTCGTCGTCGCGCTCCCCGCGCTGCTGTTCGTCGTCTGGTGGCTCGCCTCGGACGGCAGCACCGATGTCTACTGGCCGCCGCTGCGCACGATCCTCAGGACGTTCCCGGACGTCTGGACACGCGCGCGGCTCCGCGCCGACCTGGTGCCCAGCCTGCTGCGGCTGTTCGCCGGCTACGCGTCGGCGGCGGTCGTGGGGGTCGCCCTCGGCACCGTCATCGGCTCGTACCGGAAGGTGCGGGCAGTGTGCGAACCGGTCCTGGAGTTCCTGCGGGCGGTGCCGCCGCCCGTCCTCGTTCCGGTCATCATGCTGTTCGCGGGCATCGGCGACACGATGAAGATCGTCGTGATCGCGAGCGGCTGCGTCTGGCCGGTCCTGCTCAACACGGTCGAGGGAGTGCGCGCCGTCGACTCCGTGATGTCCGAGACGGCCCGCTCGTACGGCATCACCGGACCGGCCCGGATGCGCGCCGTCGTCCTCCGTTCGGCGAGCCCGCAGATCTTCGCGGGTCTGCGCCAGGCGCTGTCCATCGGGATCATCCTGATGGTCATCAGCGAGATGTTCGCGGCCAGCAACGGACTCGGCTTCACCATCGTGCAGTTCCAGCGCGGGTTCGCGATCCCCGACATGTGGACCGGGATTCTCGTCCTCGGACTGCTCGGTTTTCTCCTCTCGGTCGTCTTTCAACTGGTCGAGCGCCGGGTGCTCGGCTGGTACCACGGTCTGCGCGATTCCTCCCGGCGGTCCCCGTGACGCTCGCGAAAGGGCGGTCCATGCACGCGTCTTTGGTCGTATCCGGCCTGCGGAAGGTCTACGAGGGGTCAGGGCGCCGGGTGGAGGCGGTCCGCGATCTCACCTTCACGGTGGAGGCGGGTGAACTCGTCTGTCTCGTCGGCCCGTCGGGCTGCGGCAAGACCACGCTGTTGAAGTGCGTGGGCGGCCTGCTCACGCCGACTTCGGGCGAGGTACTGCTCGGGGGCCGGCGGGTGAGCGGCCCGCCGCCCGGCATGGCGTTCGTGTTCCAGGAGTACGGGCGCAGTCTGTTCCCCTGGATGCGGGTCGGCGCGAACGTCGAACTCCCGCTGAAGCAGAAGGATCTGAGCAGGGCGCGGCGGCGGGAACTGGTCGCGGACGCGCTCGACTCCGTCGGCCTGGCCGATGCCGCGGGGGCCTATCCGTGGCAGCTGTCGGGCGGGATGCAGCAGCGCGTCGCCATCGCGCGGGCCCTGGCGTACGAACCCGAAGTCCTGCTCATGGACGAGCCGTTCGCGGCGGTCGACGCCCAGACCCGCGCCGATCTGGAGGACCTGGTCCGCCGGCTGTGGCGGCAGCGCGGGATCACCATCCTGTTCGTCACCCATGACATTGACGAGGCCGTCTACCTGGGCGAGCGGGTTCTGATTCTCTCCGCCTCCCCCACCGTCGTACAGGAGCAGCTGAAGGTCGATCTTCCCGAGGAGCGGGACCAGTTGCACACCCGGGTCGCCCCGCGCTTCGCCGAGTTGCGGACCCATGTGTACGAGCAGATCCAGGCGGCGAAGGGCGGGGAGTCCGTCACGAGGACGGATACGCCTCCACCTCGCTGAACTGGCCTGCCGGCCAGCCGGTGTTGGCCGTGACGTTGAGCCGGAGGTAGCGCAGGCCCGTGCCGGCCGGCAGCGCGACCGTCACCGTGTTGCCGGTCGCCGGGTCGAAGCAGTGTCCCTGTGAGCCGACACGCCGACACGCCGGCCCGCCGAGAGGCGTACGGCCTGTCGTCCGGAGGCCTCCGAGGCGAGGGTGCCCTGCGTGTAGTCGGGACCGATCCTGGTGCCGGTAGTGGTGGCGGAATCGGCCTCGACCGAGGTGAAGGGCAGGGCCGCCCCCGCGGCCTGAGCCGTGGTGGCGCTGAGCATCCCGGCGGCCACGGCGACGGCCGCGGCGCATGCCAGTGGCATGCGCCTGACAGTTGCCAATGGACTGCGCCTGACAGTTCTGGCGCCCTGCATGTGCCGATCCCTTCATCGTGGGAGGCGGGGACAGCGGTGTGCGGTCCGGCGGTCTCAGGCGCGCAGCCAGACCGCCGTGTCCGGCGGAAGGAAGCCGTCGGCGCCCAACGGGCCGCTGCCGAGCAGGAGACGGGAGTGCTCCGGGAGCTCGACCGGGGCGTCGGCCAGATTGACGACGCAGAGCAGACCGTCTGTGCGGGCGAAGGCGAGGACGCCCTCCGGTGCGGGCAGCCAGTTGAGCGGGCCGTCGCCGAAGCCCGGTTCGGTGCGGCGGACGCGGAGCGCGGCTCGGTAGAGGCTCAGCAGCGAGGTGGGGTCCTCCACCTGGCGGTCGGCGGCGTACGCGGGCCAGTCGGCGGGCTGCGGCAGCCAGGGGTCGCCGCCGAATCCGGCGTACGGGGCGTCGGCGGCCCAGGGCAGCGGGACCCGGCAGCCGTCGCGGCCCGGATCCGCGCCGCCGGAGCGGAAGTGCATCGGGTCCTGGATGCTGTCGAGCGGCAACTCCACCTCGGGCAGACCGAGTTCCTCGCCCTGGTAGACGTACACCGAGCCGGGCAGGGCGAGAGAGAGCAGGGCTGCGGCGCGGGCCCGGCGGGTGCCGAGAGCCAGGTCGGTGGGCGTGCCGAAGGCCTTGGCGGTGAAGTCGAAGCCGGTGTCCGTGCGGCCGTAGCGGGTGACCGTGCGGGTCACGTCGTGGTTGCACAGCACCCAGGTGGCGGGGGCCCCGACCGGGGCGTGCTCGGCGAGGGTCTCGTCGATGGAGGTGCGCAGCCGTCCGGCGTCCCAGGGGCAGGACAGGAAGGAGAAGTTGAAGGCGGTGTGCAGTTCGTCGGGGCGCAGATAGCGGGCGAAGCGTTCGGAGTCGGGGAGCCAGACCTCGCCGACGAAGATGCCGTCGTAGGCGTCGGCGACCGCCCGCCAGGAGCGGTAGATGTCGTGGAGTTCGTCGCGGTCGACGTACGGGTTCGGGTCGCGGCCCTCGACGAAGTCGGGCAGGTCCGGGTCCTTGGCGAGCAGGGCGGCCGAGTCGATACGGACGCCCGCCACTCCCCGCTCGAACCAGAAGCGCAGGATGTCCTCGTGCTCCTGGCGGACGGCCGGGTGCGCCCAGTTGAGGTCGGGCTGCTCGGGGGTGAAGAGGTGGAGGTACCAGTCGCCGTCGGGCAGCCGGGTCCACACCGGTTCGGCGGAGCCCGCGAACTGGGACGGCCAGTCGTTGGGCGGGAGTTCACCGTGTTCGCCGCGTCCGGGGCGGAAGTGGAAGAGGTCGCGCTCCGGGCCGCCGGCCAGGGCCGCCCGGAACCAGGGGTGCTGGTCGGAGACGTGGTTCGGCACGATGTCGACCAGGGTGCGGATACCCAGTTCGCGGGCCTCGCCGATGAGTTTCTCCGCCTCGGCGAGCGTCCCGAAGGCCGGGTCGATGGCGCGGTAGTCGGCGACGTCGTAGCCGCCGTCGGCCAGAGGTGAGAGATACCAGGGGTTGAACCACAGGGCGTCCACGCCGAGTTCGGCGAGGTACGGGAGTCTGGCGCGGACGCCCGCGAGGTCGCCGGTGCCGTCGCCGTCGCCGTCCGCGAAACTGCGGACGTACACCTGGTAGATGACGGCGGAGCGCCACCACTCGGACTGATTTCGGGCAGGGCGGGGCTGTCCCACGGTACGTTGCCTTTCGTTCGAGGAAGTCACGTACAGGCGTCAGCCCTTGGTGCTGCCCGCGCTGATTCCGGCGATGATGTGCCGCTGGAACACCAGGAACATCACGACCATGGGGATGCTGGCGATCACCATCGCGGCGATGAGCACGGTCAGTTGGATGTTCTGCGACAGCTGGACGAGAGCCACGCTGATGGGCTGCTTGTCGGTGTCGGAGAAGACCATCAGCGGCCAGAGGAAGTCCTGCCAGACGGCGACCAGGGCGAAGATCGACACGACTCCGAGGACGGGCCGGGACATCGGCAGCACGATCGACCACAGGGTGCGCAGCCGTCCGGCGCCGTCGATCTCGGCGGCCTCCAGGACATCGCGCGGGATCTGGTCGAAGAAGCGCTTGAGGAGATAGAGGTTGAAGGCGTTGGCGACGGCGGGCAGCCAGATCCCGAGCGGGGAGTTGAGCAGGCTGGTGTGGAGGACGGGCAGGTCGGCGACGGTCAGGTACTTGGGGACCACCAGGGCCTGCGCGGGGACCATCAGGGTGGCGAGGATGCCGCCGAGGATCACCTTGCCGAAGGCCGGCTTCAGTTTGGACAGGGCGTACGCGGCGGCCGTGCAGAAGACGAGCTGGAGCAGCCAGGCACCAGTCGCCTGGACGACGGTGTTCCACAGGTGGGTGGGCAGGTCCATCAGGTCCCACGCGTCGGCGTAGCCGCCGAGGTGCCAGTGGTCCGGTAGGAGGGTCGGCGGGGTGCGCGTCACCTCGTCCGGCGACTTCATGGCGCCGGTCACCATCCAGTAGACGGGGAAGAGGAAGGCCAGCGCGAAGAGCACGACGACACCGCTGAAGACCGTCCAGTAGACCGCTCTGCCGCGCGGGCGGGCCAGGGCGAGCGGGGAGACCAGGGTGCGGGTGCTCATGCGTCCTCCCCATCCGAGCGGGTCAACCGCAGGTACAGCGCGGAGAAGACGCCGAGCAGGACGAGCAGCATGACGCTCAACGCGCAGGCTCCTCCGAAGTCGTTGTAGAGGAAGGCGTACTTGTAGATCAGGTAGAGCACCGTGACGGTCTTGTCCTCGGGGCCGCCGCCGGTGATGACGAACGGCTCGGTGAAGACCTGCATGGTGGCGATGATCTGAAGCAGCATCAGCATGAGGATGATGAAGCGGGTCTGAGGGATCGTCACATGTCGGATCCGCTGCAGGATGTTCGCGCCGTCCAGCTCGGCCGCCTCGTACAGCTCGCCGGGGATGCTCTGGAGCGCGGCGAGGTAGATGAGGACGGTGCCGCCGAGGTTGGCCCAGGTGGCGACGATGACCAGCGAGACGAGGGCGGTGTCGGCGCCGTTCGACCAGTTCGAGGTCGGCAGGTGCAGAGCGCGCAGCGTCTCGTTGGCGAGGCCCGCTCCGGGGTCGTAGAACCACTTCCACAGCAGGGCGCTGACCACCGGCGGGATCATCACCGGCAGATAGACCACGACTCTGAAGAAGGCCTTGGCGTGCCGCAGTTCATTGAGCACCAGCGCCATCACGAACGGGACGGCGAAGCCGATGAGCAGGGCGAGCAGCGTGAAGGTGAGGGTGTTGCGCCAGGCGGCGGTGAACTCCGGGTCGTGGAAGACCCGGGTGAAGTTGGCGGTGCCGACCCACTCGCCGCCACTGCCCGGCGTGTACTTCTGGAAGGCGATCACGACCGCGCGGATCGCCGGGTACCAGGAGAACAGGGCGAAGCAGAGCAGGCCGCCGATCAGGAAGGCGTACGCACGGGATTGGTCGGCCAGGCGCCGGCGCCACGATCCCCCGGTCCGGCGCCCGGCCGACCGCGGCACCTCCGGCACGCCGACGGCGGCCGGAGGGAGCGCTGCGGGGGGCTTCGATGCGGTCTTCATGAACGGTGTCAGCCTCGGGCCAGGATGGAGTCGATCTTGCCGGAGGCGTCCTTGAGGAGCTGGTCGATGTCGGCGTCCTTCTTGGTGAGGACCGCGGACACCGCGGCGTCGAGGACGGAGTAGATCTGCTGGGCCTGCGGGGGCTCGATCTTCATCTGCAGGCTCTGGTTGCCGTCGAGGAAGGCCTGGTAGTTGTCCACGGGCACATTGGCGTTGGCCTTCTTGACCTGCTGGTCCTTGGCGTCCGCGGCGCCGGTGAACAGACGCGGCTCGGGCAGGCCGACCGGGGCGTTGTTCTGCTTGGCGCGGGCGTAGTCACCGAGGAAGCCGGATCCGGGCGTCAGGAACATGTGGTCGAGCCACTTGAGGCCGGCCTTGATCTGCTCCGGGGTGTCCTTCTTGTTGAACATGTAGCCGTCGCCGCCGATGAGCGTGCCCTTTCCGCCGGGCATGGGCGCGAGGGCGAGGTCGTTGTAGTTGCCGCCCTTCTCCTTGACGAGGATCGGGATGTTGTCGGGCGCGGAGAGGTACATGCCGAGCTTGCCGGAGCCCATCATCTGCTGGACGTCGTTGATGACCAGCAGTTGCTTGCTGCCCATGGAGTTGTCGCCCCAGCGCATGTCCTTGAGGTTCTGCAGGACCGCCTTGCCCTCGGGGGTGTCGACGGTCGCCTTCTTGCCGTCCTCGGAGACGACGTTCCCGCCCTGCGAGTAGACCTCGGCGGTGAAGTGCCAACCGCCCTGGTTCTGGGCGCTGTAGTCGGCGTAACCGACCGTGCCCTTGCCGAGCGCGGCGATCTTCTTGGCGTCCGCGCGCAGCTCGTCCCAGGTGGCCGGGGGCTTGTTCGGGTCGAGGCCGGCCTGCTGGAAGAGCTTCTTGTTGTAGATGAGGCCCATCGAGTAGCCGGTGCGGGGGACGCCGTAGATCTTGCCGTCCACGGTGTAGATGTCGCGCAGTTGCTGCTGGATGGTGCCGTAGCTCTTGAGGTCCTTGACGTAACTCGTGATGTCGGCGGCCTGGTTGACGTCGACGACGTGCTTGGCGTCGGTGAAGTACGTGTAGAACACGTCCTCCATCTGACCGCCGGCGAGCTTGGCGTCGAAGGTCTTGGGGTCCTGACACGGGAACGCGTCGTGCATGGCGACGTCGATGCCCGGGTTGGCCTTCTCGAACGCCTTGGTGTCGGCGTCGAAGAACGAGCGGTCGACCTTGGCGCTCTTCGGCGGCTCGCAGTTGACCGTGATGCGGGTCTTTCCATTGGCCGCGTCGTCTCCGCTCGAACCGCAGGCGGCGGCGGTGAGCGCGACGGAGGACGCCATGAGCGTGACGAAGGTACGGCGGAACCCGGTACTTCTCATTGGTGGACCCCTTCGGGCTGGAGCGAGGAAGGCCCACGGCGGGCGTGCCGCCGTGTTCTGGCGCCGCACACTCAAGCACCGCCGACATCTGTCCGCAAGATGTCGCGCAGAATCTGTAATTATTTGACAGCGATTGGGGGTGTCGTGGCAGGTGGTTGCAGACTCCGACAACCGGTCTCGGCCGCCGACGTCGCTCGCGGGTGCCTCAACCGCGCACCTCGGGCCCGGCCCCTATCTGGGCACCTGGGCACCTGGGCACCTGGGCACCTGGGCACCTGGGCACCTGGGCACCTGGGCACCTGGGCCAAGCATTCAGCCGCGGGGCGCCTGCGCGGTCGACCCGCGCACCACCAACTCCGGTTCGAACAACAGCTCTTCGGCGGTCACACTGCTGCCGCCGATCTGCGCGCTCAGCAGTTCCACCGCGGCACGCCCCATGGCCTCGATCGGCTGGCGGACCGTGGTCAGCGGGGGTTCGGTGCAGTTCATGAACGCCGAGTCGTCGTACCCGACGACGGAGATCTCGCCGGGGACGCTGAGCCCCTTGCGGCGAGCGGCCCGAACGGCACCGAGCGCGAGCGGGTCGCTGGCGCAGATGATGCCGGTGACCCCCTGGTCGAGCAGCCGGGTGGCCGCGGCCTGACCGCCCTCCAGCGAGAACATCGCCCGCGCCACGTACTCGTCGGGGAGCCCCGGTGAAAGGGCGCGGGCCGCCGCGAGCTTGCGGCCCGAGGGCATGTGATCGCCGGGGCCGAGGACGAGCCCGATCCGCTCGTGGCCGAGCGAGGCGAGATGACGCCAGGCCTGCTCGACGGCGACGGCGTCGTCGCAGGAGACGCACGGGAAGCCGAGGTGCTCGATGGCCGCATTGACCAGCACCACCGGAATTTTGCGGTCCGCGAGCTGGCGGTAGTGGTCGTGCGGCGCGTCGGCCTGCGCGTACAGACCGCCGGCGAACACCACGCCGGAGACCTGCTGCTGGAGCAGCAACTCCACATAGTCGGCCTCGGAGACGCCGCCCTTGGTCTGGGTGCACAGCACGGGAGTGAGGCCGAGCTGGGCGAGCGCCCCGCCGATCACTTCGGCGAAGGCCGGGAAGATCGGGTTCTGCAGCTCGGGAAGGACGAGGCCGACGAGCCGCGCGCGTTCGCCGCGCAGCTGGGTCGGCCGCTCGTAGCCGAGGACGTCGAGGGCGGAGAGGACCGCCTGCCTGGTGGAGTCGGAGACTCCGGGCTTGCCGTTGAGCACCCGGCTGACCGTGGCCTCGCTGACCCCGACCTTCTTCGCCACCTGAGCAAGTCGTCGCGTCATACACGCAAGAATAGCGCAAGAAATGCAAGCTGCTTGCGTAAAAGTTCGGCCACTTCACGCTCGCGCCGCCGGATCCCTCAGGGCGCCGCCCACAATCCGCGGACATGGCCCAGGTGGCGCGTCATCACCGCGTGCACGGCGCGCTCGTCGCGCTCCAGGAGGGCGTCGAGCAGTTCCAGGTGCTCCCTGGCCGAGGCCTCCAGGCGGCCCGCCTCGGCCAGGGCTTCGAGCCCGTACAGGCGCGAGCGCTTGCGCAGGTCGCCGACGACCTCGACCAGATGGGAGTTGCCGGCGAGGGCCAGCAGGCCGAGGTGGAAGCGGATGTCCGCCTCCACGTAGGCGATGAGGTCACCGGCGGCCGCCGCGGTCACGATCTCCCGGGCGGCCGGACGCAGCGCCTCCAGCGAGACGGGGTCCGCCGTGGTGGCCAGCCGCACGACGGTGGGGATCTCGATGAGCGAGCGGATGTGCGTGTACTCGTCGAGTTGCTTCTCGGAGACCGCCGTGACGCGGAACCCCTTGTTGGGGACCGTGTCGACCAGCCCCTCCTTGGCCAGGTCGAGCATGGCCTCGCGGACCGGAGTCGCCGAGACACCGAAACGGGCCGCCAGCGTGGGCGCCGAGTAGACCTCGCCGGGCCGCAGTTCGCCCGCGATCAGCGCGGCACGCAGTGCGTCGGCCACGCGCTCGCGAAAGCTGCTCCGCCTGCCGCCCAGCGTGGGCAGGTCGGGAGCGGCAGAGGGTGCGCTGCTGCGCCGGTCGGCCATCGGGGTCTCCTCGTACGGGTCGTACGGACCGGTGCGTCGTCGTCCCGCCGCACCGGTCTTGTGCCATATCACGTGTTACTCGGACTACCAGTATCTACGTCCCGGACCTGGGCCGCTCACAGGACGAAACCGGCCGGGAACGGGTCCGAGGGGTCGAGCAGGTACTGGGCCGTCCCCGTGATCCAGGCGCGTCCCGTGAAGCTGGGCAGCACGGCGGGCATTCCGGCGACCTCGGTGGTGCCCAGCAGCCGCCCGGTGAACCGGGTCCCGATGAGGGACTCGTTCACGAACTCGGTTTCCAGCGGGAGTTCACCACGGGCGTGCAGCTGGGCCATGCGCGCGCTCGTGCCCGTACCGCAGGGTGAGCGGTCGAACCAGCCGGGGTGGATCGCCATCGCGTGCCGCGAGAAGCGGGCCGTCGCCCCGGGCGCGTACAGATGGACGTGGTGGCAGCCGCGGATGGACGGGTCCTCGGGGTGCACGGGCTCGCCCCCGGCGTTGACCGCGTCCATCAGCGCCAGTCCCGCCGCGAGGATCTCGTCCTTGTGGGAGCGGTCGAAGGGCAGGCCGAACTGTTCCAGCGGCAGGATCGCGTAGAAGTTCCCGCCGTAGGCCAGGTCGTACGTCACCGTGCGCCCGTCGGCGAGCGTGGCCTCGCGGTCGAGGCCGACGGCGAAGGACGGCACGTTCTTGAGCGTGACCGCCTTGGCCGCGCCGTCCTCGACGGCGACCTCGGCGACGACGAGACCCGCCGGGGTGTCGAGCCGGATCGTGGTCACGGGCTCGACGACCTCGACCATGCCGGTCTCCACCAGCACCGTCGCGACGCCGATCGTGCCGTGGCCGCACATCGGCAGATAGCCCGACACCTCGATGTAGATGACGCCGTAGTCGCAGTCCGGGCGGGTGGGCGGCTGGAGGATGGCACCGCTCATGGCCGCGTGGCCGCGTGGCTCGTTCATCAGGAGCTGCTTGATGTCGTCGCGGTGGTCGCGGAAGTACAGCCGCCGCTCGTTCATCGTCGCGCCCGGGACCGTGCCGATCCCGCCGGTGATCACCCGGGTGGGCATGCCCTCGGTGTGCGAGTCGACGGCGTGCAGGACGAGTTTGCTGCGCATGGAACTCCTGGGTGGTGTCGGGGGTCGGCAGGCGGGGTCGGCAGCGGTACGGAGATCGGTGACGGCTCGGCTCAGGCGAGACCGGCGGCGACGGCCCCGTCCGTGGCCAGGCGTACGGCGGCCTCCTGCTCGGGAAGCAGCGGGACGCGCGGCGGCCGGACCGGACCTCCGTGGCGGCCCACGATGTCCATGGACAGCTTGATGGCCTGGACGAACTCGACCTGGGAGTCCCAGCGCAGCAGCGGGTGCAGCCGGCGGTAGAGCTTGCCCGCCGTGTCGAGGTCACCGGCGATCGCCGCGCGGTAGAGCTCGACGCTCGCGCGGGGCAGTGCGTTCGGGTAGCCGGCCACCCAGCCCTTGGCGCCCGCGACGGCGAGTTCGAGAAGGACGTCGTCGGCGCCGATCAACAGGTCCAGTTCCGGGGCGAGTTCGGCGATGCGGTAGGCGCGGCGCACATCGCCCGAGAATTCCTTGACACCCTGGATGAAACCGGCGGCGTGCAGCTTCGCCAGGAGTTCGGGCACCAGGTCGACCTTGGTGTCGATCGGGTTGTTGTACGCGACGACCGGGACGCCCGCCCGGGAGACCACTTCGTAGTGGGCGAGGACGGAACGCTCGTCCGCGCGGTAGGAGTTGGGCGGCAGCAGCATCACGGCTCCGCAGCCCGCGTCCCTCGCCTGTTCGGCCCAACGGCGGGCCTCGGCGGAGCCGTACGCGGCTACGCCGGGCATCACCCGGGACCCGCCGATCGCGGCGACGGCGGTGTCGACGACCTTGGCGCGCTCCTCGGGCGTGAGCACCTGGTACTCGCCGAGTGAACCGTTCGGTACGACGCCGTCGCAGCCGTTCTCGACGAGCCAGGCACAGTGCTCGGCGTACCGGTCGTAGTCCACGGAGAGGTCGTCGTTCAGCGGGAGCGCGGTGGCGACGAGGACTCCGCGCCAGGGACGGCTGTCCGGGGTGACGGTCATGAGGTACATCCCCTCTCAATAGGGTGTGACATTTGACTGGCGCCCGCGTCGAGGCGGGTGGACGCGGGTCACCGCCGGACGGGAGGTGAGCCCTCGCCCGGTGTTCGGTCGTCGTCCGTGCCGGCGCGGGCGAGCACGCCGAGTGGTACGGGGCGTGCCAACAGCCTTCGTGCGGGCGTCTGTTCGCAGCCGGCGAGTCCGGCGACCGCGGGTTCGCACATCCGGCCCTGGCACCACCCCATCCCGGCGCGGGTGAGCAGTTTGACCGTCCGTACGTCGCCCGCCCCGAGGTCGGCGACGGCCTCGCGGATGCGGCCACCCGTGACCTCCTCGCAGCGGCACACGACGGTGTCGTCGGTCACCTGGTCCGCCCAGTGCGCGGGCGGCGCGTACACCGCGTCGAGCGCGGCGGAGAACGACCGCATTCTCGTACGGGACTTGACGGCTCGGGCGGCCGCGCGCGGGTCGGGTTCGGCGCCGGAGAGGCGGGCGGCGATCGACCGGCCCGCGAGGTGTCCCTCGGCCAGGGAGAGCGCGGCGCCGCCGATGCCGGTGGTCTCACCCGCGGCCCAGACGCCGGGCACGTCGGTGCGCTGCTCGTCGTCCACGGCGACCTTCGCCCCGTCGACGCGGCAGCCGAGCGCTTCGGCGAGATCGGTGTGCGGGATCATCCCGTGGCCGACGGCGAGCGTGTCGCAGGGGATGCGGCGCCCGGATCCGGGCCGCACCCGACCGCCGGGGTCGAGCGCCGCGACGGTGACGGCTTCGAGCCGCTCCTCGCCATGGGCTTCGACGACGGTGTGCAGAGCCATGAACGGCACGCGGTGGCGCAGGAGTTGTGCTGCGTAGCGGGCTCCCTCGACGAGCTTGCCGGGCTGAGCCGCCAGCGCGCCTGCCCCGCGGATGAAACCTCTCGGGTCGACGGACTCCACCAGCGCGGCGACCTCGACCCCGGCGGCGGCCAGTCCGGTCGCCACGGGCAGCAGCAGCGGTCCGGTTCCCGCGACGACGGCCGTCCGACCCGGCACGACGAGACCGCCCTTGAGCATGGCCTGGGCTCCGCCCGCGGTCACGACTCCGGGCAGGGTCCAGCCGGGGAAGGGCAGCACTTTCTCGTATCCACCGGTGGCAAGGAGCACGGCGTCCGCGCGCACGGCGACGGAGCGCTCCTGGAGGGGGCCGAGGAGGGCGTGGACGGTGAATCCGGGCCGTGTGACGGGGACGGTGTCCGCGCGCTCGGCGGAGGTGCCGTGACGGGTGGCCCCGGGCCCGGCCTCAACCTCCTCACCGTCACCGTCACGAGCGCCGGCACTGGCACGAGCGCCAGCACCGGCACCGGCACTGGCACCGGCGAACGTCGCTTCGGTCCGTTCGACCAGCCACACATGATGGTCCGTCAAGTGCTCGACGGTGCCCGCTTCCAAGTGTTCGGCGAGCCCCCGTTCCAGCCGTTCCCATGTGTGCCACTGGTGGTGCAGTGCCCGGGGCCGCCGGGCGCCGAGACCGCTCACGGGCCGGCGGTAGAACTGTCCGCCCGCCGCCGCGGCCGAGTCGATCAGTGTCACGTGGATGCCGCGTGCCGCCGCGGCGAGGGACGCGGCGAGACCGGCCGGGCCCGCGCCGATCACCGCGAGGTGGCGTCCGTCAGTCATCGTGGCCGGTGCCTTCCTGGGTGCGGATCCTGTCGCCCGGCGCCAACGGCACCAGGCAGGCCCGCTGGTTGGGGCGGTCGTTGACGGTGACGAGACAGTCGAAGCAGACGCCGATGCCGCAGAAGACACCGCGAGGCCGGCCCGCGTCACGGGTCGTGCGCCAGGAGGTGACTCCTTCGGCCCACAGCGCGGCGGCGACGGTCCGCCCGGGCAGCACTTCGATGTCCCGGCCGTCGAGGGTGACGGTGAACGCGGGGCCGGGCTCGGCCCGTACGAGGTCCAGGGGATTCACGCGGCCTCCTCGGAGAAGCGGTCGGGCCGGAACGGCGCGAGGTCGAGGTCGGGTGTCCGGCCCGCCAGGACCTGCGCGATGAGGTGTCCGGTCCCGGTGGACAGTCCGATGCCCGCCCCCTCGTGCCCGCAGGCGTGGAAGAGACCGGGCGCCCGGGGGTCGGGGCCGATGGCGGGCAGATGGTCGGGCAGGTAGGGCCGGAACCCTAGGTAGGTCCGCAGGGCGCGCACCTGCGACAGGAAGGGAAAGAGCCGCGTGGCGCCGGCGGCCAGTTCCCGTACGACGGGCAGCGAGAACGACCGGTCGAAGCCGACCCGTTCCCTGCTCGCGCCGATCAGGATCGGGCCGGCCGCGGTCCCCTCGACCACCGGCGACGTCTGGAGGGCGGCCGAATCACTGGCGACGTCGGCGACGTAGTCCGCGGCGTACACCTTGTGGCGCACCCGGCGCGGCAGCGGCTCGGTGACGAGGACGAATCCGCGTCGCGGCAGGACGGGGAGGGTGACACCTGCGAGGGAGGCCACCCCGGCCCCCCAGGTGCCGGCCGCGTTGACGACGGCGGGTGCCCGCAGATCGCCCCTGTCGGTGCGCACACCGCGGACCGAGCCGTCCCTCGCTCGCAGCACTTCGGTCACGGTGCGCCCGGTCAGCAGCCGCGCCCCCGAGGCCCGTAGAAGATGCGCGGCGGCCAGGGCGGGCATCACCTGGGTGTCCTGCGGATAGTGGACGGCCCCCGCGAGCCCCGGAGCCAAGTACGGTTCCAGGTCGTGCAGTTGATCGGCGGCGACCGGTTCGGCCAGGACACCGGCCGCCCGCTGGCCCGCCGCGAAGGACTCCAGCGCGGCCAGGCCCTCGGGCGTGGAGGCCACGACGACGCCGCCCTTGGCCTCGTACTCGATCGCCTCCGCGTGTTCCTCGGCGAGGTCGGCCCACAGACGCCCGGAGAGCAGGGCGAGACCGAGTTCGGGTCCGGGTTCCTTGTCGGAGACGAGCAGATTTCCCTCACCCGCGCCGGTCGTACCGCCGGCCACCGGGCCGCGGTCCACCACGGCGACGTCGAGGCCCGCGCGAGCCGCGTACAGGGCGCAGGCGGCGCCCACCATTCCGGCTCCGACGACTACTACATCGCAAGCAAAAGGCTGGCTCACATCAGTACTATGTCACACATCACCCTCCGGCGACCCGAAGACGCGGAAGAGCGCCAGGAGCGGCGGCATCGACCCTGCGGCGCGCCGCGAGGCCGGGACCGAGCACCCCCTCGCGACGCACACGGCAGCACGTGGCGCCACATGACACCGGATGACACCAGATGACGCCCCCTTGGCGCCATCCGGTGTCACATGGCGCCACCCGGCGCCATTTCGTGCCCCCGGATGGCGTACGGACACCCAGGGCGCCACTGTGACTCAGGTTGACTCACCAGCATTTCAGCAGGTCAGAGCTGCCGCCTTCAAAACCGCCCCACCCAAAGCGCCATCTGGACTTGCGGATGGCGCCAGACTGGTGCCACCATGACGTCATGGACCTCACTCCGTATGTCGACACCTTGCGCCGCGAACTCGCGGTGGCCGCCGAAGCCGGCGGAGAAGAAGCCCGTGAGCTGGCCGAGCGGCTCACCGCTCCCCTGGAGTCGGCGACGCGTCTGACCATGCTCAATGTGCTCTCCGCCGCGATGGACGAGATCACCCGCGAACTCGCCCCCGGCTCGGTCGACGTACGGCTGCGCGGGCTGGACCCCGACTTCGTGGTGACGCTGCCGCCGTCTTACGGCACCCCCTCGCAAGCGGCCGAGGCGCCCGTCGAACCCTTCAGGGCGCAGGCACCCGCGGAAGGCGACGCGGGCGGCACCGCCCGCGTCAATCTGCGCCTGCCGGCCCACCTCAAGGCACGCGCCGAGGAGGCCGCGAACCATGAAGGCCTGTCGGTCAACGCGTGGCTGGTGCGGGCCGTGTCGGCCGCGGTCGACGGCGGCACGCGGCCGCGCACGACGGAGAAGGCCCGCACGATGGGACAGAGCTTCACGGGCTGGGTGCGCTAGCCGCGCCCGCACCCGGACCACTTCACCCACACCGAGCCCCACCTGCGGGGACGGCTCAAGGACTCACGAGGACGGTACAGCCATGCCTTCTTTCGACACTCCCGAACCGATCTCGGTCACCGCCAACGTGACCGCCGGTTCCATCCGGTTCACCGCGGGCGACCGCCCCGACACGGTCGTCGAGGTGCGGCCCCTCGACCCGAAGAAGGACAGGGACGTACGGGCCGCCGAGCAGACCGAGGTCGCGTACGCGAGCGGCGTCCTGACGGTCAGGACGAAGCAACGCCACCTGGTCGGTTCCAGCGGCGCCGTCGATGTGACGGTCGGCCTGCCCACGGGCTCGCAGGTCGACATGACCTGCTCCTGGACCCAGGTGCTCGCCGAGGGCCGGCTCGGCGAGGTCTCCCTGAAGACCTCGGCCGGCGACGTCCGCCTCGACACGACCGGCCCGCTGAAGCTGACCTCGTCGCACGGCTTGATCACCGTGGACCGGATCGAGGGCATGGCCGAGATCACCAGCAGCACCGGCAACGTGCGCGTCGGCACGGTCGACGGGCCCGCCGTCCTGAAGAACTCGCACGGCGCCACGACCGTCGGCACCGTGACCGGCGAGCTGCGGGTGAGCGGCGCCAACGGCGGCGTCGACATCGCGCGCGCCGGGGCATCGGTCACCGGAACCACGACCAACGGGCATCTTCGTTTCGCCGAAGTCAGCGGCGGCGAGATCCAGTTGGAGACCTCCAACGGCTCGATCGAGGTCGGCATCCGTGCGGGCACCGCCGCCTGGCTCGACGTCAGTTCCAACCGCGGGCAGGTACGCAACATGGTCGCCGCGTCCGAGGCCCCGGAGCGGACCGAGGGGACCGTCACGGTCCGCGCACGGAGCAATTGGGGGAACATCGACATCCTCCGCGCCAAGTCCTGAGCCCTCTCGTCCCCGCGCCGCCACCGTTCCCGCTCCCGCCTTCTCTCTTCCGGCCCCCTTCCCTGTCTCTTCGGGCCCCTCATTCACCCATCCTCCGAACGGGAGAGCTCCATGCCTTCCTCTGTCATGCCCATGCCCAGGCAGGGCGACGATCCGCACCCGCCCGCCGCCGTCTCCACCATCGGTCTGCGCAAGTCGTACGGCGACAAGACCGTGCTCGACGGAATCGATCTGCGCATCCCGGCCGGCTCCGTGTTCGCGCTGCTCGGGCCCAACGGCGCCGGCAAGACCACCACCGTGCAGATTCTGTCGACGCTCATCGCCGCCGACGGTGGGCAGGCCCAGGTCGCGGGCCACGACGTCGCCACCTCACCGGACGGGGTACGCGCCGCGATCGGCGTCACCGGGCAGTTCTCCGCGCTCGACGACCTGCTCACCGCCGAGGAGAACCTGCTCCTCATGGCCGACCTGCTGCGCCTCGGCAAGCGCGAAGGACGCTCCCGTACCAAGGAGTTGCTTCAGCGGTTCGACATCGCGGATGTCGCGGGCAAGCGGGCCGCGACCTTCTCCGGCGGTATGCGGCGCCGGCTCGACCTCGCCATGACGCTGGTCGGCGACCCCCAGGTGATCTTCCTCGACGAGCCGACCACGGGCCTCGACCCACGCAGCCGCCGCACCATGTGGGACACGGTGCGCTCGCTGGTCGCGGGCGGCACCACCGTCTTCCTCACCACGCAATACCTGGAAGAGGCGGACCAGTTGGCCGACCGGATCGCCGTGCTCGACGGCGGCCGGATCGTCGCCGAGGGCACCGCCGACGAGCTCAAGGCGCAGATCCCCGGCAGTCACGTACGGCTGCGGTTCACCGAGCCCGCCGAGTACGAGCGCGCGGCCGACGCCTTCCCCGGCGCCGCCCGCGACGACGAGGACCTCGCGCTGCGCGTGGCCGGTGACGGCGGTCTCGACGCGCTGCGCGCCCTGCTCGACCGCCTCGACGCCGCCGACGTCAGGGCAGCCGACTTCTCCGTGCACACCCCCGACCTCGACGACGTGTTCCTCGCCCTGACCGGCGACGGCGCCACCAGGTCCGGCACCGGCACCCCGCTTCACGTCAAGGAGACCCTGCGATGAGCACCCTCACCTACGCCGTGCACGACTCGATGACGATGCTGCGGCGCAACCTCAAGCACGCGCTCCGCTATCCGAGCGTGTCGCTCGGCGCCGCCATGATGCCGATCCTGATGCTGTCGCTGTTCGTGTACGCCTTCGGGGACTCGATCGGCGCCGGAATGGGCGGCGGCCGGGACGCCTACCTGGAGTATCTGACGCCCGGCATCATCATCATGGGAGTGGCGGCCGGGGCGATGTCGACCTCGATCGCGGTCTGCTCCGACATGACCGAGGGCATCATCAACCGCTTCCGCACCATGAACATCACCCGTTCGTCGTTCATGACGGGCCATGTCGTCGGCAGCGTCATCCAGACGATGGTGAGCATCGTCCTGGTCGTGGGGTTCGCGCTCGCCGTCGGTTTCCGCTCGGACGCGAGCCCGCTCGAGTGGCTGGCCGCCGCGGGCCTGCTCGCGGCCATCGCGTTCGCGGTGACCTGGCTGTCGGCGGCGCTCGGCCTGATCTCCAAGACCGTCGAGTCCGCGAGCAACAAGCCGCTGCTGGTCCAGTTCCTGCCGTTCCTCGGCTCCGCGTTCGTGCCGGCCAACTCGATGTCTCCGGGCCTGCGCTGGTTCGCCGAGAACCAGCCCTTCACGCCCATGACGGAGACGCTGCGCGGCCTGCTCTCCGGCTCGGCGATCGGCGACAACGGCTGGATCTCGCTCGCCTGGTGCGCCGGCATCAGCCTGGTCGGCTATGTCTGGTCGCGCTCGCTGTTCAACAGCACCACCAAACGCTGAGAGTAGGGTCGGGGACTGGCGCGGTGGCTGATGCTCCGTTTCCAGTCCCCGCCGCTTCAAACCGTGCATGCAGTTCTCCCGCACACGGCTTTCCGA
>NZ_JBIAIQ010000037.1:0-87693 GCF_042871525.1 Streptomyces sp. NPDC005784 | reverse complement strand
ACGGCACGCACTACAGGCCATGCACCCACCGGGACCGAGAGGTCACAACCCTACTCGTGAGGGCTGCAGAAGGGATGGTCCTCTAATGAGCACCATCACAGCGTCACTCGGCACCGGCCGGGTCCGGTGGCTGCGGCCCACGCTCACCGTCATCGTCGCGGCGGCGGTCGCCGTCGGCGCACCGTTCTACTTCGCCCCCTTCCAGGTCTTCCAGCTGACCATGGTGCTCGTGTACGCCGTGGCGCTGTCCGGCCTGAACCTGCTGACCGGCTTCGGCGGGCAGATCTCGCTCGGGCACGGCGCGTTCTTCGCGGCGGGCGCCTACACGGCGGCGGTCATGCTCGACCGGTACGACACCGGCCACCTGGCCACACTGCCGGCCGCGGCCGCCGGATGCTTTCTGCTGGGCCTCGGGTTCGGCGTGCCCGCGCTGCGCCTGCGCGGGCTGTACCTGGCCCTGGTCACCCTCTCGTTCGCGGTGTTTCTGCCGCCCCTGCTCAAGCGGCTCGAACCGGTGACGGGCGGCTCCATGGGGCTGACCGTGAACAAACTGCAGCCACCGGCGTGGAGCGGGCTGGCCGAGGACCAGTGGACGTACTTCGTCGTCCTCGCCGTCACCGCGGTGGCCCTGCTGCTCGCCCGCAACCTGCTGCGGTCCCGGGTCGGCCGGGCACTGCTGGCCGTGCGGGACAACGAGAGCGCCGCCGAGGTCATGGGTGTGCGGCTGTCGCTGCACAAGACCCTCGCCTTCGCGTGGAGCGCGATGTTCGCGGGTGTCGCCGGGTGTCTGTACACCTGGGTGATCGGCTTCGTCTCGCCCGACTCCTTCAGCTTCGTTCTGTCCATCACACTGCTGGCCGGCCTGGTGGTCGGGGGTCTCGGCTCGCTGTACGGACCCCTGTTGGGGGCGGCGTTCGTGATGTACGTGCCGAGCGTGTCCCAGGACGTCAGCGAGGCGGCGCCGGGAGTGGTGTTCGGCCTGCTGATCATCACGGTGATGTTCGTGGCCCCGACGGGACTGGCCGGTCTGCCGGGCCGTGTCCTGGGCGCAGTCGCCCGTCGCCCGCCTCGCACCACCGCTGCCCCCGACCGGATGCCGGAGGCCGAATCCGCGCCCGATGCGGAGCCGGAGTCCCAGGCCCTGTCCGGACCCTCCGAGACCCACACTCCTGCGGACCCCGCAGTTGTCGACGCCGAACCCGTGGGCGCACCGCCCCGCACGGAAAAGGAATGAACCACATGCGCAAGACGACCGCTCTGCGGGCGGCCGCGGCCGCGACCGCCGCACTGCTCACCGCGACCGCCTGCAGCAGCCAGCGAGGTCAGGACGCCCAGGACACCACCGCCGGTGGCGCGTGCAAGGGCCAGCAGACCACCGGCATCACCGACAAGACCATCAAGCTGGGTGGGATCTACCCGCTGTCGGGACCTGCCTCCGCGTACGGCACGATCAGCAAGGGCGTGGCCGCCTACTTCAGTCACGTCAACGACACGGGTGGCATAGACGGCCGCAAGGTCGAGTTCGTCGTCCGCGACGACGGCTACCAGCCGCCCAAGGCGGTCGAGGAGGCCCGCAGACTCGTCGAGCAGGAAAAGGTCTTCGCGGTGTTCCAGACCCTGGGCACCCCGTCCACGGCAGCCGTGTGGGACTACCTCAACAAGCAGAAGGTGCCGCAGCCCTTCGTCGCGACGGGCGCCTCCGCCTGGGGCACGGGCGACCAGCACCCCTGGACCATCGGCTGGCAGCCCAACTACGTGGCCGAGGCACGCGTGTACGCCAAGTACCTCAAGGACGCGAGGCCCAGGGCCAAGGTCGCGGTCCTCTACCAGAACGACGACTTCGGCAAGGACCTGCTCGGCGGGTTCAAGAAGGCCGTCGCCGGCAGCGGCGTCAAGGTGGTCGCCGAGGAGAGCTACGAGGTCACGGACCCCTCCGTGTCGGCACAGATGGCGAGCCTCGCACGCTCCAAGGCGGACGTGCTGCTGGATGTCACCACCCCCAAGTTCGGCAGCCAGGCCCTCGCCGCCGACGCCAAGAACACCAAGTGGAACCCGCTGCACATCGTGAACAACGTGGCCTCGTCCGCCGCCGTGCTCAAGCCGGTCGGGTTCAAGAACGTCCAAGGCGTGGTCTCGGCCACCTATTTCAAGGACCCCGCCGACCCGCAGTGGGCCGCCGACCCCGAGATGAAGGCGTACAAGGACGCGCTCCACAAGTACGCACCCGACGCCGACCCGGCCAACCAGTTCAACGCCTACGGCTGGGCCGTCGCCTCCAGCCTGCACCAGGCCCTGGACGCGATGAAGTGCCCGACCAGGGAAGGACTGCGGGACGCGGTGCGCAGCCTGAAGGACGTGAAGGTGGGCATGCTGCTGCCCGGGGTCACCATGTCCACCGGCCACGGTGACGCCTTCCCGCTGGAGACGATGCAGCTGATGCGGTTCAAGGGCGAGCGGTGGCAGCTGTTCGGTGAGCCGGTCGACACCCGCAAGGAGTTCGGCCCGGCGGCGAAGTGAGCCGGCGGGGGCGGTCCGCGTCGATGCCCCGACGCCTGGGGACCACCCTCGCCCTGTCACGGGAGCCCGGAGCCGTGCGTGCCTGCCGGTACGTGGACGATCCGACGTCCGCCGGGCACGGCGGCGCCGGACCGGGCCGCCGGCCGTGGAGGAGGCTCGCTGTCCAGCGGACGCGCAGGAGCCACACCAGGCTGGGTGTCCGCGGGCCGCTGACAGCGGACCGGCGGGCCTGCCGGGATCACCCGCGCCGGCTGCGGTCGGCGCGCGCGCGGCTCCACCGGGTTCACTAGGCTTAGGTGTATCAGCGGGTCAGCCGGCGGTGGAGATGCGGATGACGGAGCTCAGCGCAAGCTACGACGATCCGTTCGCCCCGCGCCTCGCCGCCCTGGCGGTGCTCGACGACCGGGGAGTCGTGGTCGGATGGAACCGGCGGGCCCAGGAACTGCTCGGCCATCTGGACGCGGCCGTGATCGGGCGTCCGGCATTCGAGGTCCTTGTCGATCCTCGTGATCTGCCGACTGTCACGGAGGCCGTGGCAAACTGCAGGAGAGCCGGCGGCTGGTTGGGCGTGCTCAAGGTGCGGCACCGCGACGGGCGACTCGTCGAGATGGGGCTCAGGGCCCATGTGCTCTCACGCCATGACCGGGTCCGTGAGTGGATTCTTGCCGGGGCACTCGCGGCTGACCTCCTGGAGTGGCAAAGAGACCGCGCGGTTCTCGACGGGTTGTACCGCCGGAGCCCGGTCGGCCTGGTTGTCCACGGGCCCGACCTGACTCTTCTCCGGGTCAACCGGGCCATCGAACGCGTCACCGGCGTCCCGGCAGCGGACTTCCGGGGGCTGCCCACGGGCTGTTTCCTCGTAGCCGATGACGCACGCAAGGCCGTGGACCGTGTGCGCCAGGTGATGGAGACCGGAAGACCGTTGGTCTACTCGGAGCAGTTCGTTCGCCTGGAGCGGGACCCGGCACAGGAGCGGGTCGCGATGGTCTCGTCCTTCCGGTTGGAGGACCCCTCCGGCCGCATCCTGGGTGTGGCCGAGATGATCGAGGACATCACCGAACGCCATCGGGCCCAGCGTCGGCTCGCGCTCCTCGACCAGGCCGGCAGCCGTATCGGAACCACCCTCGACGTGGCAGAGACCGCTCGTGAACTCGCCGAGGTGATGGTGCCTCACCTCGCCGACCATGCGTCAGTGGACCTGTTTCAGCCGGTGACGCGCGGTGAGGAACTGGCGCAGGCCATGGCAGGGCCTGTGGTACGAGTGGGTGCCTGCAGCGTCGGCGCCCAGCAACCCGGCCCGTCCCACCCCGAGGGTGAGCCGGTGGAGTTCGGGCCCGACACACCCCAGGCCAGATGCCTGGCCGAAGGGCGGCCCGTCCTGGAACCGGTTCTTTCGCCCGACTGGTTCTCAATGAAAGGCCACCAGGGGGTCCACGCTCCGGACCTGGGCGTCCACTCGCTGATCGTGGTACCTCTTGCCGCGCGTGGCCTGGTGCTGGGTGTGATGACCCTGTGGCGTTCGCTCCGCCCCGATCCCTTCGAGGCGGACGATCTCACCCTCGCTCAGGAACTCGCCTCGCGCGCCGCCGTTGCCGTCGACAACGCCCGGCGCTTCACCCAGCAGCAGCAGACCGCGTTCACCTTGCAGAGCAGCCTTCTGCCCCGGGCGGTTCCGGACCAGTCGGCCGTCGAGGTGGCCCTGCGCTACCTGCCGGCCAGCGCGGCACCGGGTCTGGGCGGCGACTGGTTCGACGTCATTCCGCTGTCCGGGGCCCGGGTCGCCCTCGTCGTCGGCGACGTGGTGGGACGCGGCATCCATGCTGCCGCCACCATGGGCCGGCTGCGTACTGCCGTACATACGCTCGCCAGCCTAGACCTGGAACCGGACGAGGTCCTCTCCCGCCTGGACGACCTGGTCACCCTGCTGGCGGCCGAACAGGAGGGGGCCGGCGAACGGCCCGTGGGCGAGCAGGTAGTCGGCGCCACCTGCCTTTATGCCGTATACGACCCGGTATCCCGGCGCTGCTCCGTGGCCCGTGCCGGCCACCCGCCGCCGGTGGTGACGGCTCCGGACGGACAGGCGGCACCGCTCGACCTGCCCGCCGGCCCGCCGCTCGGCCTGGGCGGGCTGCCGTTCGAGGCCCGGGAGATCGAGCTGGCCGAGGGAAGCCTGCTGTGCCTGTACACCAACGGAGTCATCGGCGAACGCCACATCGATGCCGACGTCGGCCTGACCAAACTGTGTGCGGCGCTCTCCCGCCCTGCGGACGCACTGGAACGGACATGCCAAGCGGTGGTCGACTCGCTCGTGCCGTCGCGCCCCATCGACGACGTCGCTCTGCTGATCGCCCGCACCCACGTCCTGCCACCGGACGATGTCGCCTCGTGGAGTCTGCCGCTGGAGCCTGCCAGCGCCGCCCGGGCCCGGGCGTTGACCTCGGCCAAGCTGACGGAATGGGGGCTGGAGCACTTGGCGTTCACCACCGAGTTGATCGCCAGCGAACTGATCACCAATGTCTACCGTTACGCCAGCGGCCCTGCGACCCTGCGGCTGATCCGTGAACGGTCTCTGGTGTGCGAGGTCAGCGACACCAGCCACACCTCACCACACCTGCGCCGCGCCCGTACCACCGACGAGGGCGGGCGCGGTCTGTTCCTGGTGGCCCACATGACCGAACGCTGGGGCACCCGCTACACCCGCGAAGGCAAAACGGTGTGGACCGAGCAACCGCTGGTCGGCATGCTCACCTGACCGTCGCAGGCCATTTCGGTCGCCGCCTTACATAGCGGCGCGCGTGTCGGCATCTGGCTGCCCTGGGGCCCGTGCGGGGGCTTGGGCCCAAGGGCGGACTGCGGCGGCGGGGGCGGGGCAGCCTGCTCGGTCCGCCCCCGCCAGCTCGGTCATTCGGCTGCGGCGAGCAGACGTTCCTCGCTCTCCTCGTACAGCAGCCGGCTCTCCCGGCTGTCAGCGGTGCGGCGCCGGTGGTCCAGACGGCTGCCCAGCCAGCCCGCCAGGTATCCGAACGGGATGGAGACCAGTCCGGTGGACTGCATGGGGAACCAGTGGAAGTCGGCGTTCGGGAAGACGGCGGACGGAGTGCCCGAGACGGCCTTGGAGAAGACCATCAGCACCAGCGCGCAGGCCGCGCCGCCATAGAGGGTGGCGAGCAGGCCGGTGCGCGTGAATCCTCTCCAGAACAGGGAGTAGGTCAGCGCGGGAGCCACCGCGGATGCCCCGATGCAGACGGCCAGAGTGGTCAGCACGCCGACATCCCATTTTTGGACCAGGGTGGCGAGCCCGATGGCCACGGTTCCCACGGCCACGCTCGTCCACGCCGCCACTGTCATCTCCGTACGCGGCTCCGCCTGTCCCCGTCGCGCCGCATGGGCGAACAGGTCGTGGGCGAGCGACGAGGCCGCGGCCAGCGTCATCCCCGCGACCGAGGACAGCAGAGTGATGAACACCGTTCCCGCCACGGCCGAATAGAGAATCGTCGCACCCGCGGAGGCGGGAGCCCCGCCGAGCACCTGCGACAGCATGAGCACCGCCGTCCTGCCGTGCGGGTCGACCGCAGTGATGGACCGCGATCCCACCAGGGCTGCCGCGCCCGTACCCAAGATGATCACGAGCAGGCAGAAGGTGGTGACCGTGCCGACGGCCCACGACATGGAGCGACGCACGGCAGGTACGTCCTGCGCGGAGTACAGACGCATGGTGATGTGGGGCAGGCAGGCCACGCCGAGGACCACGGTGATCTGGAGACCGACGAAGTCCAGCCGGTCGCCGGCCGAGGTGCCCAACTGAAGGCCCTGCTGAAGGAAGGCGGGGCCCGTGCCGCTGCCGTGCTGGGCGGCCCTGAGCAGGTCTCCGGGGTTCCAGCCGAAGCGGTGCAGGACCAGGGCGGCGACGACGACGCTGGTGCCGAGCAGGATGACGATCTTGATCATCTGAAGGAGCGCGGTTCCCCGCATGCCGCCGAGCGCCGCGTAGATGATCATCAGGCTGCCGACGATGACGATGCATGCCGTCCTGGCGCCCGCCCCGTGCGGGATGTTCAGGATGAAGGTGAGCAGCGACCCGGCCCCGGACAGCTGGACGACCAGAAAGGGCAGGGTCGCCGAAAGCGTCACGACGCAGGAAGCGATGCGCACGGCCCGCCCGGGCATGGTGCGGGCCAGGACGTCGCCCATGGTGAACCTGCCGGCGTTGCGCAGAGGTTCGGCCAGCAGGAACATCAGCAGCACCAGGGACAAGCCGGTGCTGACCGTGAGGACGTAGCCGTCGTATCCGGCGAGCGCGATGATGCCGCTGGTACTCAGCACCGTGGCCGCGGAGATGTAGTCGCCCGCGATGGCCAGGCCGTTCTTGAACGGGGTGAGCGAAAGGTAGCCGGTGTAGAAGTTCGTCAGGTCGTCGCGGTCCGGTCCCGTCATCACGCACATCAGCAGCGTGACGGTGACCAGGGCGGTGAAGAGGACGAGGACGGTGGCCTGCGACCCGGAGTCGAAGTCGGTCATCTCGCCACCCCCGCGGGCCGGTCGGCCGCCCGCTCCCTGACGACGCGGGCCAACGGGTCCACCGAGCGTTGTGCGCTGCGCTCGTACGAGAAGACCGCCGCGAAGGTGACGACGAGCTGAAGGATCCCCAGGGCTATTCCCAGACTCAGCTCTCCGGTGATCCTGGCCCCCATCAGCTCCGGTGCGTAGCAGGACAGCAGCACGTACACCACGAAGGAGCCGAGTGCGGTGATCGAGGAGACCCGGCGGAGCACGCGGTAGGCCGAGCGAAGGGCTGCCAGGTCGGCGCTGTGCCGATGCGTCTCGTGCGCGCACGGTTCCTGCCGGGCGGCTTGCCCGTACCAGTCGTACGCGGCGTCGTCGTATCCGGACGGGGAGGGCTCCTGCCCCGGATCCCGCCCGTACGACTCGTACCCAGGGGCACGGTCGTACGGCTCGGTCCGCGGCTGCGGCCATTCCTGCTGCGGGTACCGCTGGTCATGGGGATATGTCATCGCGTGGCCTTCCGGCTCGGCTCGGTTCCGTGGAGGGCTGGGGGGAGGCGTGGCGGCGCACGATACCGACTGGTTGGTATGCTGGACAGTCTGTGGGGCGTCACGTTTTGGGCTCGACGTGACATCCGGCCGGCGCTGTCGGTCGACGGCTCGACGGCCCGCGAACCATAGGTGCCCGCCGGGCGCGGCGGCCTGTGGCGCATGTCACGGTCACCGGCGTACCTACTGGTCGGTATGGTCAAGGGGAGCCGCAACGACAGGAGGCGCGATGTCCGCGACCAACCGCCAGATCCGTCTGTCAGCCCGCCCCGTGGGCGAGGTCCAACCCGATGACTGGGAGCGCTGCGCGGGACCCGTCGAGGAACCGGGCCCGGGCCGGTTCGCGGGTCGCACACGCGTCATCTCCCTGGACCCGGCGATGCGGGGCTGGCTGGACGACCGTCCTTCCTACCTGCCGCCGGTGGGCATCGGTGAGGTGATGCGCGCCGGATCGGTCATCGAGGTCACCGCCTCCAACCACCCCGACTTCCAGCCGGGTGATCACGCGGTCGGAATGTTCGGCGTCCAGGAGTACGTGGTCTCCGACGGCAAGGGCGCCCTGAAGATCGACACCACCCTCGCCCCGCCCTCGACGTATCTGGGCGCACTGGGCATGCCCGGTATGACCGCCTACTTCGGCCTGCTGGACGTCGGGGCGTTGAAAGACGGCGAGACCGTCGTGGTGTCGGGGGCGGCCGGCGCGGTCGGCACCATCGCGGGTCAGATCGCGAAGGCCAAGGGCTGCCGGGTGGTGGGCATCGCCGGTGGGCCGGAGAAGTCTGCGTTGCTCACCGACGAACTGGGATTCGACGCGGCGATCGACTACCGCGCCGACGACGTCAGGAAGGCGCTGCGCCGGCACGCCCCCGACGGCATCGACGTCTACTTCGACAACGTGGGCGGCGACATCCTCGACGCTGCCCTGACCCGGCTGGCGATGCACGCGCGCGTCGTGGTCTGCGGTGCGATCAGTCAGTACAACAACGCCACCCCGGTCAAGGGCCCCTCGAACTACCTGACACTGCTGGTGCGCCGCGCCCGGATGGAGGGATTCGTCGTCTTCGACTATGCCAAGCGCTACCCGCAGGCGGCGCAAGACATCTCCGCCTGGATCGCCGACGGCCGCATCAAGGTCAAGGAACACGTCGTGAGAGGGAGCGTGGACGACTTCCCCGAGGCGCTGCAGATGCTCTTCCGCGGCGAGAACGTCGGCAAGCTCGTCCTGGAGCTGGCATGACGGCCGCCGGGAGCGGGGCCGCGCTTTAAGGGTCGGCGAGGCCACTGCGGTGGCCTCGGAGCAGTTGACTCTCTGCAGGGTCAGCGGATCGGGCCGCTCGCCCTGGTCGGCCTCGGCCTGGCGGACCCATTGCCCAGGGCCTTCTTGTGGATGCCCAGGTCCTGGACGGCGTGCGAGACGGGGCGGCCTGATGTCCTCACCTCGCGAACGGCTCGCTCACGCAACTCGTCGGGGTACTTCCAAGGCCGCTTGGTCAAGGCGAGTTCACGGTTGTCAACGCCCCGGAGAGGGGTCGTGCCGGCAGCCGGACGTTTTCACTCGTCGTCAAGCCCGTGGACGCCGCGGGCGATCCTGCGGAGGATGCCCTCGTGGACCCACCGGCCGAGTTCGGCACGCAGTCCGCGTGCCTCGTCCAAGCCGAACCCCGGGGGATCTCGCAGGCGCGCCAGGAACGTGCCGGGTCGGTCCCCATCAACTGCAGCGTCCGGTCACGTCGACCCACCGGGGCCGGTTGACTCTGGTCCACGGTGATGGTCACGTCGCTGATGCGGGCTGTGCCGAGGACCTGGGCCTGGTCCGGCGGTGACTCGTAGCGGGAGATCGGGCAACTTGACGCGGCGCGGGGCGATTCGCGGCCGACGCGACGGCAGCAGGTTCTCCGGAACAGCCTGTCCAATCCGGCCTGGTTCTCCGTCAGGCAGCACGCGGCGGGTGACGGTGTTGACGAGCCGGTCCTTTTCGTCGACCACCGGGAGTCGTTCGATGCCGTGTCGCGTCATCAGCCGGGTGGCCTCCGACGGGGCCGCCTCCGTGGGACCGTCACGGCGGGCGCCGACACCAGCCCGCCGGCAGTGCGCGCCCGGACCAGGCAACCCCCCGACTGACGGCGGGTCAGGTAAGGCCGGTGGAGCCGTCCTGAGGGCCCCTCTGTTTCAGCGGTGTGTGCCGTATCACGCCCCCCAATACGACCCAAGTTGCCTTAGTCACAGCGCAAATGTCCCTTTTGCGTCCATGCTCGACCTGGACAGCGACTCCCGAAGTGGAGTCCGTCGGCATGGGCGCGAAGTTCCGAAGCGGCCCATGACGCAGCCCTCGTGACGTTCCTCCTTGTTTCCCCTGGAAAGGTGCCCATCATGGCCGCTTACCTCTGCCCTCCTGCCGTGATACACGGCGAGCACGCCGTGGAGACCAGCCAGATCGTGGCGGAGGTGCGCGACCGGCACCCGCATGCGCCGTGGGCGCCGCGGATCGACGGCATCGCGGCCAGTACGGGCATCGAGACCCGCGGGTGGATGCTGCCGCTGGAGACCGCCGTAGCGCCCGGCGACGGCGGCGGCCTGCAGGCTGTCGGCATCGGGACCGCCCAAGAGGCGCTGGCACGCGACGGGTTCACCCAGCAGGACGTGGACCGCGTGATCGCCGCCCTCGAGGCGATACCCGCGCCGCAGACCGTCCAGGAGCGCACCGCGCCGGCCTGGGAGGCCGTGCAGTCCTACGGGGAGCGTGCGGCGCGCGGGGCCCTGCAGATCGCCGGGCTGGACCCCGCAGACGTCGACTGCCTGATCACCAGTCACTCCACCACCCCGGCGCTGCCCGGTCTGGACATCGCCCTGGCCAACAAGCTTGCGCTCCGCAACGACGTGATGCTGCTGCCGGCCACGCAGTGGGCCTGTGTCGCGGGGACCCGCTCCCTGGCCCTGGCGGCTGATCTCGTGGCCGCGGACCCCGATCGGGTGGTCCTGGTCGTGATCGCGGAGGCGCTGAGCACGACCTACCAGCCCGCGGACGACACCCTCGAGTCCCTGATCGTCCGGTTGCTGTTCGCGGACACCGCAGTCGCCGCGGTGGTCACGGGCCGCCCGAGGCGCGAGTCGGTGCTGCGGCTGGACGCGGCCTGGCACCACACCGTGCCCGACACCCAGGACCTGCACTGCCTGGAAACGCGGGCGGACGGCACCCACTTCGTGATGGACCGGCGCGGGCCGCGCGCCGTACAGGAGACGGTCACCGCGATGTGGGAGTGGCTGCGCGTCCGTTACCAGGACGACCCCGACTCCTGGCACCCCGACGTTCTGCTCGCGCACCCCGGCGGGACCCGGGTGCTGGAGTACATGGAGCAGACGATGCCCGACGCATGGCCGTCCGGGCTGCTGGACTACAGCCGGGACAGCTACACGAGCGGCAACCGCGGGGGCGCCGCTGTGTTCGACATCCTGAGGCGGGCGCACGACGCCGGACAGAAGTCGGGCAGTCGCGCCGTCCTGTACGCGGCGGCACCGGGCCTCACCGCCACTGCCCTGGAAGGGGAGTGGCTGTAGTGAGAGCCCGCGCCACCCGTGGCAGCGAACGGGCCGCCCGCATCACCGGTCACGCCACCGGTACCGCTGAGGGCGCCGTCCGTACCGTCGGTGGCGCCGGCTGACGCCGCACGCCGCCCCTGCCCTCGCCGCGCTCGTGTACGCCCGGCCGTGCCCCGCCCCGCAGCCGCGTCATCTTGCGACTTCCGCCCAGACCACCTTGCCGGCGTCCGTCCACCGCACCCCCCACCGGATGGTGAGCCGGTGCACGATGTGCAGGCCACGCCCGCCGTCGTCGAGGAGGCCGCCCCGGCTCAGTCGCGGCCTGCCGTTGCCGGTGTCGCCCACCTCGCACAGCAGGCCGTGACCACCGGCCCTGATCAGTCGTATCGTGATGGGACCGGCGGCAAAGCGCACCGCGTTCGTGACCAGCTCGCTGACCAGCAGCCGCACGTCGTCCTGGGTGTCGCTCCTGGTGTGCCATTGCCGCAGCAGTGCGGAGACGTGCGCGCGGGCACGGGCGGGCGCGTCGTCGCGAGCGGGTAGCCGCCAGGTCGCGGTGTCCCCCTTGCGGTAGCCGATCATGCGTGCGAGCAGCAGGGTCACGTCGTCGCGCTGGCGCACGGGCGCCAGCGCGGAGACGACGTGCCGTGCGGCCTGCTGCAGGGCATCCCAGGGGTGCACCGAGGACACGGCATCCGCCAGCCTGCTGATGCCCTCGTCGATAGGCAGGGCCGGATCCTCCACCAGGCCGTCGGTGTAGAGGGCGAGCAGGGAGCCCGGGGGCGCGGCGAACGTGTGTACGTCGAACGGCTCCCGCAGCGCGAACTCGGCGCCCAGGCCGGGGTGAGGGCGGACCGCGAGCGGGCCTGCGTGCCCGTTCGGAAGCACCAGGACCGGAGGGAGGTGGCCCGCGCTGGAGAGCGCCACGTGGTGGCTGACCGGGTCGTAGAGGGCGATGCAGCAGGTAGAGCCGAGGGCGCTGTAGCCGACCGCCAGCCCGGATTCCGCGTCGTCCAGCAGCGTCACGGTCTCGTCCAGGTGCTCCAGCACCTCGTCGGGTGCCAGCCCCGCGGACAGCAGCGCGCGGGCCTCCATGCTCAGCTGGCCCATGGTTGCCGCGGCTCCCAGGCCGTGCCCGACGACGTCACCGACCACCAGCGCGGTGCGGCCGTCCGGCAGCGGAAAGCTGTTCACCCAGTCGCCGCCGACGCCCGCGCTGTCGGGGGTGGCGGGCTGGTAGACGCTGGCGATCTCAATGGTGTGGCCGCCGGTCCGGGGCAGCAGCCGGCGCTGCAACGCCAGCACCTGCGTGTGTTCGCGCTGGTGTTGACGGGCCAGGTCGACGTGATGGGCGGTCCTGGCCACCAGTTCCTGCAGGTCGAACAACTCGCTGTCCCGGAAGGGGCGGTCCGCCCGCCGCCAGACCTCCGCCACGCCCAGTACGACGGGTGGCGCGCTGTCCAGGACCAGCGGTACGCACGCCACACTCGCCGACCGGTCACCGGGCACCAGGGCACGGATCACTCGCTGACTGCCGAGCAGCCGCTCGACCGCCTTCCGGTCGGGTATGACGATGGGCTGCGGGGCATCGTCCCGCCGTACCGCCTGTGCCAGTAGGCGACTCGCGTCGCTCGGAAGATCGCCGCCCGGAGTCACGTAACCCTCGGGCCACGCCCGGTCCGGCACCAGGGCTGCCCGCCGTAGCCGGATGCGCCCCTGCGCGTGCTCGGTGACTCCCTCGCCCGTCCACACGGCGAAGTCGAGGTCGACGGCGGCCACGTCTCCCCAGGCCAGCAGGGACTCCGCCAGCGACTGCGCGGTCTCGCCGATGTCCAGCGAGGTGCCGATCGCGGTCTCGGCGGCGTACAGGTGCAGCCTCCTGGCCATGGCGATCACGGAGACGGTCAAGCCCTCCTGAGGCGCTGCGGCGGGCAGGATGCTCAGCGAGACCACCAGCTCCGACCCGTCGGCGCGCCGCAGGCGCTGGATCCGGGCGACGTGTGCCTCACCGATCTCCAGGACCTGCCGCAACCGCCGTGTGACCGTCGGTACGTCCCCGGCGGGCAGGAGATCGGCGAAACGACTCCCGGCCACGGCGTCCAGACCCGCGAATACGGGGGCGTCCAGATTGCAGCGGGTGATTCTCAGATCCCTGTCCAGGTTGACCACGCCGAGAATCTGATCCTGACGGTCGGCTGCCGGGTTGTCGGGTACGCGTCGGCGGGTGGCGCGGTCGCCCTGCGCGTTCGCAGGACCGGCCGCCGCTGCCGCTCCGCCGCGCGGGATGTAGCGCCCGAGGGCACTGCTGACCATGTCAAACGGCGAAGAGGACGAGGGGGAGGGTGTGGAGTCCATGCGGCTCTCTCGCAATCCCCGGCGCAGCGCCGGGGCTGTACTCGGACCCATGCGTCGGGGCACCGAGATCCCTGACCGCACACCTCATTGAATACCACCGGGGGCCGCTTCGCCCACACCAGCGGATCGCGCGGTGAACGCTGACGATGAGGGAATGCCGCGGCCGATGGGGTCGTGCTCACCTTGCCGGGGGCGTCGCCCGCCAGGATGCGACGACCGCCGCAGGACCACCGGGCGCGGGTGCTGACGACACCTGCGAGATGAGGACGCCGAGAAGCTGCACCGTCTGCGTGAACGCGACCCCGAACTCGACCGGCTCACCGGTCACGTCAGGAAGTTCGCCGTGATGATGACTGGACGCCACGGCACCCGCCTCGAGGGCTGGATCATCGACGCCGAGCAGGACACTCTGGCACCGCTCGCATCCTTCGCCCGCAACCTCCGCCGCGACTTCGACGCCGTCCGCAACGGCCTGTCCCTGCCACATGGTTCCGGCGCAGTCGAGGGCAACATCAACCGGCTGAAGATTCTGAAGCGCCAGATGTCCGGCCGGGCCGGTCTTGATCTCCTTCGCATACGTGTCCTGCTCGCGCGATGAGTCCAGAGCCTCGCATCACAAGATCCTCGACAGAACCGAAATCCGCGACGGTGCGGTCGCCAACCGTCCGATCTATGTGGCCCTGGCTGTCACCACGGAGGGCCGCCGGGAAATCCTCGGTTTGTGGGCCGGTGACGGCGGCGAGGGCGCAAAGCAATCTTGGAGAGGCCTGCTTCTGCCCGGCCTTGCGGTCGAGTACATCCTGAAACCAACGCACTCTGTGCAAGTAGGTCGGTGTCGCGCACACTGTGCGTCATGGACAACGGCGCTTTGTGGGTGGCCTTGCTGACGGCTGCCACAGCGGTGGTCGCCAGCTGGGTGACCAGCAAGGGGAACGCCCAAGCCGCTCGCGTCCAGGCCCAAGCCGCCGCCGAGGCCGCGCACATCGCCCGGCAGCGCGAGGCACGCAGAGCGACACATTTGGACTTCATCCAGCAGGCCAATGAAATGGGGATTCTGTACCGCAGGATTCCCAAGTACTTGAAGGAGGAGAACCAGGAGGCACGTCTGGCATCCCTCACAGTGCTCCGGGATGAACTGCGCGACTCCTACGGCCCGTTCCTGCGTTCCCTGGCCGTCGTCTCTCTGGAATGCCATCCCGAGCCGATCGCGGCGGCGAACGCAGTCCACACGGCCTCCGGCGAGGCGTATGGCGGCCTCGTCGCCGTCGAGACCGACATACGCGAGGCCGACAGATTCCGCCGAGCCGTCGACGCCTACCTGGCCACGGTCGACTCGTTCATCGCAGCGGCACGACAAGTCGAGCGTGACGTTTAGAGATCCACGTCCGCTGCACGGCCTCGAGGTTGTCCCGTATGGGGCGGGAGTTGTCCCGTGAGGGCGAGGTTGTGAAGTCAGGCGATGCCGAGCGTGGGCTGGTGGTTGCCGTTGCCCTTGAGCCGGCAGTTTCGCGGGATCTTCCAGTTCTTCAGGCGGGACGGGGCGTGCCCGACGCGGGCGAGTTGGCGGGCCCGTCGATCCAGTGTCCCTGTCGGACAGCTGCGCGAGAGTCCCAGCGGCTCCAGGCGGGGATGCTTTCGCGGGCCTGCCGCCAGGCGGCCGGGACGCCACCTGTGCCGGTGCGGCTCGCGACGACGCCTCCCGCGATTGCGCAGGTCGTATCGCGGTCGCCCCACCCGGCGACGGTCTGCCACAGCGCCTCGGACAGGTCGTCCGGTTGCCCCGCGGCGGACCACAGGGCGAACGGCACTGTGTCCGGAGCCGAGATCAGCGTCCCCGAGCCCAACACGGACGCCGCGTGGCGCACCGAAGTGCGCTCGGAGAAGTTCGCGGCCACCAGCAGCCCGGAACGGACGTCGCTTTCCGGCACGTGCGAGGCGACCTCTCGTAGGAACTCGGCGCGCGGCGGCGCGTCCTGGCCCTCGCTGGACGCTGCCAGCGCGGCGGCGACGGCCACGGCCACTGCCCCCGCGACAGCCTCCGCGTGAGCGTGGGTGGTCAGCGCCGACAGCCGGGCCTGCTCGCGTGCAGCCGTCAGGTCGTCCCGGAACCAGGCCCCCAGCGGGGCAACTCTCATCGCGGCGCCGTTGCCGTAGGAACCCTGTCCGCCGAACTGCCCCGTCGTGACGGCCTGCCAGTCCTCGCCCTCACCGATGCGCCGCAGCACACCGTGCATGGACGGGCCGTACTTGCGCCCCGGGTCGCGGTCGTACTCGGCGGCGAACTCCCGTGCCAGGTCGTCCGGACGGATCTCCCCATGAGCCGTCAGATGGGCGAAGAGGACGAACGACATGGCCGAATCGTCCGTCCACGGCCACGGCACAGGACGGAGGGTCCGCGCAGCCCACAGTTCCTCGGCGCACTCATCGGAGCGCGTGAACCAGCTGTCACCGAAGGCGTCCCCCATCACGAGCCCGTCCAGGCTGGCGTGGGCGTGCTGCGGACTGCTCATGGCAAGGCTCCTCTGAATGATCGTTGGCCATGGCATTCTCGCCGTAGGCCGGTTGAGCGTGCGAGCGGATTACCAGGCAGCGGCAAAGCCGCGGGG
Organism: Streptomyces sp. NPDC005784; assembly: GCF_042871525.1. Taxonomy (NCBI): domain Bacteria; kingdom Bacillati; phylum Actinomycetota; class Actinomycetes; order Kitasatosporales; family Streptomycetaceae; genus Streptomyces; species Streptomyces sp. NPDC005784. The sequence goes on along the minus strand of NZ_JBIAIQ010000037.1, from coordinate 71,627 downwards.
CGGAGGTCGGCGGGCTGTGCTCCGCTGACGGGACCGACCGCCCCAACTTCGGTGACATGGCGAGGAAGGCCGGCGCCGTCTCGTCGGAGGCCGGCAGTTTGTGGCCGGCGCGCGGCCGGGCAGCGGTGGGATCGGACACCAGCCGGGGTGGGCGTCGGCTCCGCAACCACGGCTCCGCTTTGGAGTCGTCTCGTTGCGTTCCCGGGTCCTGGTTCAGGTCCGCTGGCTCAGTTCCACAGGTTCAGTTCCGCAGTGACGACAGCGCGGCGGCCACCCGGTCGCATGCCTCCGGCGGGGTCGAGGCGTGCGGGGAGAACCTGAGCGAGTCGGTGCGCACCGTCGGGGTGACGCCCTCGGCGTGCAACGCCTTCGCGACGACGGACGGATCGTGGTCCGGCATCGTGAAGGAAAGGATGCCCGCGCGCCGGACAGGGTCGGTGGGGGAGAGGATGCGTCCGCCGTGCGCTGTGACGACCTCGGTGAGTTCGGCGATCCTCGCGGCGATGGCGGCCTCGATCGCGGCGACGGTGTGCCGTTCGACGAGCTCCAGCGCGGCCGCGAACGCGGTGGCCGTCACTGGGCTGAGGTTGGTGATCGACCACCGTCGCGCGTCCGCCGCGGGCGGGTGCTCCGTCCCGTCGAAGATGCCGACCTCCTCGACGCCCGTCCAGCCGGTGAGGACCGGTTCGAGGGACTCCAGCGCGCGATCGGACAGCGCCGCGAAGCCGGTGGCCCAACCCGCGCGCAGCCATTTCTGACCCCCCGCCACCACCACGTCGGCCGCGTCCCAGGCCATCGCGGCCACACCGAACGCCTGGATGGCGTCCACGATCAGCAGCCGGTCCGGCCCGATCGCCTCCCGCAGTGCTGCCAGGTCGGTGCGGAATCCGGTGCGGAAGTCCACGGCGCTGACGGACACGGCCACGACGTCGTCGGTCAGCGCCGCGCGGACCAGGTCGGGGGTGACTCCGCTGCCGGGCGCCGGATCGAGCCAGCGCGGCGTGGCCCGGCCCAGGTCGGCGGTGCGGCGCCACGGATAGTGGTTGGCGGGGAAGTCGGTGCGCGGAGCGAGGACCACACCATCCCGGATGCCGAGAGCGGCGTGGAACAGTCCGGTGGACGCGTTCGGGAGCAGCACGGTGTGCCGGCTGTCGGTGCCCGCGAGGCGCGCGGCCGCGTCCCGTGCGGCCCCTTCCGCGCGCATCAGGCCGTCCACGGTGGTGTGATCGGCGCGGGCGGACTCTTCCATGGCTCGCGAGGTGGCGGCCACGGCGTCCCGCGACGGCGGACCGAACCGTGCGAAGTCGAGGTACCCGGCGGGTGTGTCGAAGTGGGCTGCGTACGACGTGAGCACGGGGCTCGTCCTTCCGGGACGTGCGGGTAGGGCTGCGTGAAGGCGCGTGGGGAGTGAGCGGTGAGCGGGGCCGCGTGTTCGATGGACCGGTGTCCCGCATTTCACCGTCGCGTGCGCGTCCCTACCCGCTCGCACGGTATGTGCTGTGTGCCGCGCGGACCGGCCCGGGGGGCACTGGTTGCCGCGTGTGCCGGCCCACATCCGAAACGGGACGGCCGGGCGACCCCCAGGGGTGCCCGGTCGTCCCGCCGATGCCGATATCGATATACCGATGCGGCCGGGGGCTCAGTGCCCGGCGGATTCCTCGGGGCGCGCGTGGCGCGGCAGGAGGAACGCGAGCAGGAAGGTCAGGGCGAGCATGCCGGCGACGATCCAGAGCACCGTCTGCATGACGGAGCCGAAACCGCTCCGGAAGGCCGACTGTGCGGTGGCCTGCAGCGCGGCGGGTATCCGGGCGCCGGCCTGGGGTGAGGTCGCGGCCGACCGGGTGTCCTTCTCCAAGCGTGCGCAGGAAGCCGGGGTCGCGGCGGGATCCTTGGCGACGGCGCGGTCCGAGGTGCAGGTACGCAGGTCGGCCACGATGCGGTCCTGCGCCGCGGGTGCGACGTGGGCCGCGGTCAGCTGTCCCCGCAGGCCGTCGGCGCGGTGGTCGACGGCCGTGGCCATCCCGCCGCCCAGCAGACCGAAGAACACGGTGCCGAGGATGGCCACGCCGAAGGCACCGCCGAGCTGCTGCACCGCGGTCATCGTGCCGGACGCCGAACCCGTCTCGTGCTGCTCCACGCTGGCGAGCACGATGTCGAAGAACGGCGCCATGAGCAGGCCCATCCCGATGCCGGTGACGAGCAGCGACGGCAGGAGCTGCCAGGGGCCGACGCCGCCGCCCACCATGTCGAGGGTCAGCCATACGCCGAACACGCCGACCGCCATGACGAGCGTGCCCGCCTGAAGGACGGCCCGCCCGAACTTGACGACCCCCTGAGCGATTCCGAAGCCGACGATCATGCCGCCCGACCAGGGCACCATCACCAGTCCCGCCTTGAGCGGGGCGTAGCCGAGGCCGATCTGGGTGTAGAGGTTGAACACCAGCATGAAGCCCTGCATGGCCGAGAAGAAGACCAGCCCGAGGATCATGCCGCCGCTGAAGCCGCGCTTGCGGAAGAGGCTGGGGACGACCAGCGGGTCCCGGCCGGCCTTGCTGCGGCTCGACTCGTACCTGGCGAAGACGACGAAGACGATCACCGAGGCGCCCATCATCACGAACGTCCACACCGGCCAGTCGTACTCACGGCCCTGCACCAGCGGGAAGATGATGAGCAGCGCGGCCAGTGCGACCAGCAGCATGCCGAGGATGTCGAGCCGCGGCTTGCTGTCGGACCGGCCCTTGGGCAAGTAGCGCACGGCACCGAGGATCGCCGCGGCACCAAGGGGCAGGTTGATCAGGAAGATCATGCGCCAGCCGGTGCCGAAGTAGTCGGCGTCCACGAGCCAGCCCGCCAGGATCGGCCCGCACACCGCGGACAGGCCCATGACCGGGCCGAACATGCCGAAGGCCTTCTGCGACTCCTTCGGCGGGAACATCTCCTTGATCATGCCGAGGCCCTGCGGCAGCATCACCGCGCCGAACAGTCCCTGGACGACCCGCGCGCCGATCAGCATCCCGGGCGACACGGACACCGCGCACAGCAGTGAACCCAGGGTGAAGCCGGCGGCTCCGACCAGGAACATCGTGCGGCGCCCGTGGATGTCCCCGAGCCGCCCTCCGGTGACGAGCCCGATGGCCATCGAGAGGGTGTAGGCGGCGGCGAGCCACTGGAGAGTGGAGGCGCCGCCACCGAGGTCGGCCCGCATGGAGGGACCGGCGATGTTCGTGACGACGGCGTCGAGGAGGTCCATCACCTCGGCCGCGAGGATCACGAACAGCGCAGCCCAGCGCCACCGGTAGGGCGCTGGTGAGTCGATGGGCATCTCGGCGGACGCGACACCGGTGGTGGACATCGGAACTCCTCGTGAAGAGGCCGCGCCCGGGTCACGAACCGCGGGTGCGGTGAGGCGGATGGATGTGACTGCCCGGCTTGCCGTCACGGAGGGAGATACGGAAGGAGATGAAGGCACCAGACGCCGGAGAACGCCGTTCACCCTAACAGAACAGTGCTCAGTTGGAGAACGGCGTTCATTAAGATATAGCGCAACTCGGCGGCTCGGACAAGATATATCGCGTTGAGCCTCAGTGAACGCCGCTCTCCGAGAGAGAACACTGCTCTCCCGGCGCCTAGACTGTCCTCATGAGCGACGCGGCCGCCGGCACCCCCGCACAACCTCCGCCGTCCCCCTGGGAGCGCGAGCGCCCCGTTCGCGCCCGCGTCGCCCCCGTGCGGGCACCCCTGTCGCGCGAACGCATCGTCGAGGCCGCGTTCACGGTGCTGGACCGGTCAGGTCTCGACGGACTGTCGATGCGCCAGGTGGCGGCCGAACTGGGGGTCACGGTCTCCGCCCTCTACGCATACGTCAGCTCCAAGGACGACCTTCTGGAGCTGATGTACACCCGGCTCTTCGACGGCTTCACGATGCCCGAACCCGACCCGGAGCGGTGGCGGGAGCAGGTACGGGACTACGCCCGCTCCTGGCGGTGGCGTCTGCTGTCCCATCGCGACATGGCCAGGATCTCCATGGCGCACGTCCCCTTCACCGCCGAACTGCTGCCGCACGTCGAGTCGTTGCTCGCCGTCTTCCGCACCGCCGGACTGCCCGACCGCATCGCGGCGGAGGCCGGTGACCTCATCTCCACCTACATCGACGGCTTCGTCCTGGAGGAGGGCATGTGGCAGGACCGAGCGGCCCAGCACACCGGTGACGGGTCTTCCTTGGCCCGCCCCGACTGGCGTGAGATGGCCGGCGATATGCAGAACTACTTCGCGTCCCTGCCCGAAGCGGACTTCCCCCATCTGCGCGCCCTGGCCGGGGTGATGGTGACGGACTCCTCCGACGAGAGGTTCGACATCGGTCTGGAGATCATCCTGCGCGGCCTGGCGAGCTATCTGCCGGACCCCGCGGCCTGACCGAGCAGGGCTGCCTGTCCGGCTCCGGCCACGTACCTGGCTCGGGCGGCCTGCCTGGTTCCGGCCGCTCGCCTGGTTCCGGCCACTTGCCTGGTTCCGGCCGCCTGCCTGGTTCCGGCCGCTCGCCTGGTTCCGGCCACTTGCCTGGTTCCGGCCACTTGCCCGGCTCAGGCGGCCCGCCTGGTTCCGGCCGCTCGCCTGGTTCCGGCCACTTGCCCGGCTCAGGCGGCCTGCCCGGCTCCGGCCGCTCGCCTGGCTCAGGCCGCCTGCCCGGCCTCGCCCGGCTCCGGGCGCTCGCCCGCTCGGGGTAACGGCCGATCCGCGACTGGCCGGGCCGATCGGGGCAGGTCGCCGTGCACCTGCGCCGCCGCTCTCGGCTCAGTTGTTCCAGCTCTCGTCGTACGGATCGCGCGGCGTCGGGACCGGCCTCGCCGAGCTCACGTCGAGGAACGGGATGATGCCGCCGTTGACCGGGTCCTTCGTGCGCTTGCCGGTGTAGCTGCCGGTGACTTCGAGCCAGGTGTCGGGCTGCAGGACGGGGGGAATCCGCCCGGACAGGCCGATCTTGACCGGCTGGGCGTCGGCGGCACAGCAGTTGAGGGCCATGCGGACGAGATAGGGCGCACCTGCGTGGTCGAGTGCGACGAAGCCCGTGATCTTGACCCGTCGGCCGCCGAGGGAGCGGCCGTGGTCGTACGCCGCCCGGCTCGCGTAGTCGACCAGGCCGAGGGTTACCGGGTCGCCGGCGGGCAGCTTGGTGTAGCCGAAGGGCGCCTGCAGCGCCGTACCGGTGCGCATCGCGCTGTAGGAGCCGAGGGCGGGCGGGGCGACCAGGATGAGCGCGAGCAGCGGGAGGACGAGGAGCCACGAGATACGCGGTTCACGATGTCCGTGTCCGTGTCCGTGTCCGTGCCCATGGCCGTCAGTGTGCCCGTCGGCGTGATCGTCCCCATGAGGGTCTGCGTGCTCGCCCTCGTGCCCGGCTGTGTGCTCGCGATCGTCCGTGTGTCCGTGTGCGCCCGCGCCGATTTCCGTGTCCGAGTGTCCGTGCCCGTGACGGCTCTCCGTCCCGGGCGCCCGCTCGCCGTCGCCCTCGTCGCCGGGGCGGTCGACGGAAGCCTTCCGGTGCTCGCGTATCTCGTACCAGACCGTGGCGAGAGCCGTGATGATCAGCACCACACCGGCCGCGAGGAGCAGGGGCCGCAACCCGGCCTTGACGTAACGCAGATAGAGGTCCGTCACGCTCGCGTGCAGCACCGCCGCGCCGACGAGGAAGAGCACGGCCGCCTGTGCCTGCCGGTTCACAGGAGCACCGCCCCGATCAGTACGGACATGAGAATCGCGAGGGCGAACGTGGTGGGCGCGAACCGTACCGCGAAGCCGCGGCCGAACGTGCCGACCTGCATGGCGAAGAGCTTCAGGTCGATCATCGGTCCGACGACGAGGAACGCCAGCCGGGCCGTGAGCGAGAACTGGGTCAGCGAAGCGACCACGAACGCGTCGGCCTCGGAGCAGATCGACAGGAGTACCGCCAGGATCGCGAGGGCCAGGATCGACACCACCGGATTCCCGGCCGCGGCGTGCAGCCAGCTCGCCGGTACGACCGACTTGAGCGTGGCCGCGGCCATGGCGCCCAGCACGAGGAACCCGCCCGCGTGCATCACGTCGTGCCGCACCGACCCCCAGAACGCAGCCCCCTTGCCGAGGCCCTCGTGCGCGGGGCGGGCCGGCGGGCGCAGCCAGTCGGTACGGCCGAGGCGCTGCCACAGCCAGCCCATCACGCAGGCCACGAGGAGACTCGCGACGAAGCGGGCCAGAACCATCTCCGGGTTCCGGGGGAAGGCGACGGCGGTGGCGGTCAGCACGATCGGGTTGATCGCCGGGGCGGACAACAGGAACGCCAGGGCCGCGGCCGGAGCGACGCCGCGTCGCACCAGCGCCCCGGCGACCGGTACCGAAGCGCACTCGCAGCCGGGCAGGATCGCCCCGGCCATCCCGGCGACCGGCACCGCGAGCGCCGGCCGCTTCGGCAGCGCGCGGGCGAAGAACGACGGCGGGACGAAGACCGCGATGACCGCGGACAGCAGCACACCGAGTACGAGGAAGGGCAGGGCCTGGACCACCACCGCGACGAACACGGTCATCCAGCTCTGCATCACCGGTGCGGACAGCGCCCCGCGGATCGGCCCCTGCGACGCGATGACCAGCAGCAGGAGCATGGTCAGGGCGAGCGGCGAGTTGAAGTTCCAGCCCTGCCGGCCCCGGCGGTCGTCCTCGTCCTGCCGGTGAACCGGTGGCGGGGCTTCCTTGGTGATGGTCACGCTTGAGCTACCTCCGGTCGGGGAAGGGCGCGGCTGCCGATGCCCCTCCGCCTTGAATACGCCGGTTCGGCCACAGCTTCTCACCGGGCGTCGGCGGCATTGCCTGCGCCCGGGCGATTCTTGACCTACGCGGGACCGGAGGTGGCGGATCACGCCCCTCGGCCGTCGTGAGCGGCTGATCCATCTTCCACCGGGCATGTCCGGACGGCACGGGTGGGGCCCCGCTGGACCCGGCGGGGCGATGGTCACCACTCCTCGTCTGTTTTCACCTCGCGTTGCGGTCGTTGTGACATCTCTTTACGTCGCTGTCATGTACCTGTAGCTTCCGGGCCGCAAGGGCTTTCAGGAACTTGCCGGTTCTTCTTGCAAGGCAACTCCCTCTCCCCGGACCCGCATTGGAGACGCCCCATGAGACGCAGACCCCAACGCCTGCCACTGAGACCCCTGGTGGCGCTCGTCGCGGTGACCGGACTGTTCGGACTGACCCCGCCGGACGCGGGCTCCGTTCCCATGGAGAGCACGGCCGCCACGTCCGCCACGGCGACCGTCTTCTACTACACGAAGACCAAGAACTGGCCCACCACGTACCTGCACTACGCCCCGGACGGCGGCTCCTGGACCACCGTGCCGGGGGTGAAGATGGAGGCGGCCTGCACCGACTGGGTGAAGGAGACCGTCGACCTCGGCTCGGCCGCCGGGCTGCAGGCCACCTTCAACAACGGAAGCGGCACCTGGGACAACAACGGCGGCAACAACTACGCGCTGGGCACCGGCACCATCACCGTCAAGGACGGTGTGATCGCCCACAGCGACCCGTGCGCCGACACCGGCACGGGCAGCGGCAACCAGGCCACCGTCTATTACTCGACCGCCACGTCCGGCTGGACCACGGCCAACATCCACTACGCGCCCACCGGCGGCTCCTGGACGACGGTCCCCGGCGTCGGCATGGAGACCGCCTGCACCGGCTGGTGGAAGAAGACCCTCGACATCGGTACGGCGACCTCGCTCAAGGCGGCCTTCAACAACGGCAACGGCGTCTGGGACAACAACAACAGCGCCGATTACACGATAGGGTCCGGCACCACGACCGTGAAGGACCGGACGGTCACCGCGGGCGCCACCGACCCGTGCGCCGCCCAGGTGCCCGACACCCAGGCACCGACCGCGCCCACCGGGGTCACGGCGACCGCCACCAACACGTCGGTGGTGGTGAGCTGGAATCCGGCGACCGACGACACCGCCGTGACGAAGTATCAGCTCACGCGTACGGGCGGTACGAAGGGAACCGTCGTCACCGATGTCGGCTCGACGGTCTACTCGGACACGGGACTTGAGGAGAAGACCACCTACACCTACACGGTCAAGGCCGTCGACGCGGCCGGGAACACCTCGCCCGCCTCCTCCGCGGCCCCCGTCACGACCGGCGAGAAGGCTCCCGCACCGGCCTCGGGGACCCCGCTCGGCACCGACCCGCGCAAGGACCCGATCTACTTCGTCCTCACCGCCCGCTTCTACGACGGCGACAGTTCCAACAACCGCGGCGGCAGCCAGGACGTCAAGTCGGGCAACGCGGCCAACAACGACCCCATGTTCCGAGGCGACTTCAAGGGTCTCGTCGACAAACTCGACTACATCAAGGCGCTCGGATTCTCGGCCGTCTGGATCACCCCGGTCGTCCTCAACCGCTCGGACTACGACTACCACGGCTATCACGGCTACGACTTCTACAAGGTCGACCCGCGCCTGGAGTCGGCCGGAGCCTCCTACCAGGACCTGATCAACGCGGCCCACGCCAAGGGCATGAAGATCTACCAGGACGTGGTCTACAACCACAGCTCCCGCTGGGGAGCGAAGGGCCTGTTCACGCCGACCGTATACGGCGTACGCGACTCCCAATGGAGCTGGTACTACGACGAGAAGAACGACGGCTTCGAGTACGACGGCCTGACCGTCGAGCCCAAGTCGGGCAAGTCGTACTACAACGGCGACCTGTGGTCGACGGCCGAACCCTCCGGAAACACCTGCCTCAACTGGGGAAAGCCCACCGGAGGCAAGAGCGCCGAAGGCTACACCCTGTACAACTGCCAGTGGCCCAGCCCCACTTCGGGCATGTTCCCGAAGGCGTACTACCACCAGTGCTGGATCGGCAACTGGGAGGGCGAGGACTCCCGTTCGTGCTGGCTGCACGAGGACCTCGCCGACTTCAACACAGAGAACGCCACCGTCCAGAACTACCTGATCGGCGCGTACGACAAGTACATCGACATGGGCGTCGACGGATTCCGTGTGGACACCGCCGTCCACATTCCGCGCGTCACCTGGAACCGCCGTTTCCTGCCCGCCGTCTACGACCGGGTCACCCAGCGGTTCGGCACGGACGCCGCGAAGAACTTCTTCGTCTTCGGCGAGGTGGGCGCCTTCGTCAACGACAAGTGGAACCGCGGCTCGGTCAACCACTCCGCGCAGTTCTACACCTGGAAGGAACGCAAGGAGTACAGCGCGGACGACGAGACGGCCGCGATCGAGCAGTACAACTACGAGGAGCAGCTCGGCACCGGCAACCAGCCCACGTCCACCAACGCGTTCCTGAGCGGGAACAGCTATCACACCCCTGACCGCAGCCAGTTCTCCGGCATGAACATCATCGACATGCGCATGCACATGAACTTCGGTGACGCGCAGAACGCGTACAACAACGGCAAGGACTCCGACGACTCCGTCAACGACGCCACGTACAACGTCGTCTACGTCGACAGCCACGACTACGGCCCGAACAAGTCGAGCACCCGCTACAGCGGCGGCACCGACGCCTGGGCCGAGAACATGGCGCTGATGTGGACCTTCCGCGGCATCCCCACGCTGTACTACGGATCGGAGATCGAGTTCCAGGCGGGCAAGCAGATCGACTGCGGGCCGACCTGCCCGCTGGCCACCACCGGGCGCGCGTACTACGGCGACCATCTCGCGGGCACTGTCACGGCCTCCGACTTCGGCAAGGCCGACTCCGCGAGCGGCGAGGTCGCGACGACCCTCGCGCAGCCGCTGGTCAAGCACCTTCAGCGGCTCAACCAGATCCGCCGGGCGATCCCGGCCCTGCAGTCCGGCCAGTACTCGACGGACGGCGTCACCGGCTCGATGGCCTTCAAACGCCGCTACACCAGTGGCTCCACCGACAGTTTCGCCCTCGTCACGGTCACCGGCGACGCGACCTTCACCGGCATCCCGAACGGCACCTACACGGACGCCGTCACCGGTGACGTGAAGACCGTCTCCGGCGGCACGCTGTCGGTGGCCGCGCCCGGGAAGGGAAACCTTCGGGTGTACGTGCTGAACGGTCCCGGCAAGATCGGAACCGACGGGCCCTACCTCAAGTAGGCGGCCCGCGGGTGATCAGGAGCGGCGATCACTGTGATCACGCCGGGTGCCCCACGCCCGAGCGGGACACCGTGACCGCCGCTTCCGCACCCGACGGGAGCCAGGATGAATGGCGTGGTGAGCGTTGGGTACGCGACCGTCGATACGCCCGGGAGCGAGACCGGCCCGGGTGGCCGCCCGCCCTCCACTACCCGGGGATCCGCCATGGACACGCCCTTGAACAACCACCACCCCACCGCACCCGCGGCGACACCGGCCCAGGAAGCCCTGGACACCCTCGCCGCGAACACCGACGACACCGCGGCGCTGGACACGCTCGCCGGCAGCGACGTACTGGTGCCCGTGCCGGACGACGCCACCGACGCGGACATCGCCGATCCCCATGCCGTCGCGCTGCCCGTCCTGGACCAGCCCGACGGCGGTCAGGTGGTTCCGGTGTTCACCTCCGAGCTGGAGCTGGCCGAGCTCCTCCCCACCGTCTCGCGTTACCGGCTCGTACCGCTCAGCGCGCTCGCCTCCCAATGGCCGTCCGGCGATCTGGCCCTCACGATCGACGCCGCCTCACCGCACGGCCTGACCCTCACCTCCGAGGGCGTACGCACGCTGCTGGTGCGGCCGTAAGGCTGACCGTCGCGTGACGCGGGCGCCCCGCCCACGGCCCCGCCCCGGGGGCCGTGGGCAGGCGCGCCGGCGAAGGACGTCCAAAATTGCTCCTCGCCGTGGAGTGGCCCGGCCCGCCCGGAAGGGGAAGATCCCTGGAAAGTCCGCCGCCGAGGAGTGGGGTTCCCTTGAGAGTCGTCCTGCTGGGTACCGCCGCCGACGGCGGCTTCCCTCAGTGGAACTGCGCCTGCGCGCTCTGCTCGGCCGCCCGCGACGGAAATCTGCCCGCACGCACCCAGGAGTGCGTCGCCGTCAGCGGCAACTCCCGCGACTGGTGGCTCCTCAACGCCTCACCCGACGTCCGTACGCAGCTGAACGCCACCCCCGCGCTCGCGCCCGGACCCGGGCCCAGGGGCACGCCCGTGCGCGGGGTCCTGCTGACGGACGCCGAGGCCGATCACGTCATGGGACTGACCGTGCTGCGCGGTGCCCCGGGCCTGAAGGTCTACGCCGCGCCCCCGGTCCTCGCCGCGCTCTCCCCGCTGCGCACTCTGCTCGACCGCCGCACCCCGTGGGAGTGGGCGGACAGCCTGACCGAGGGCGGATTCGTCCTGGCCGGAGGACTGGTCGTCAGCGCCCACGCCGCCGGTTCCAGGGCTCCCAGGCACATCGCCGGGGCCGCCGCCGACGACCGCTGGGCGACGGCGTACCGGATCGAGGACCTGGCCAGCGGGGGTGTGCTCGTCTACGCACCCTGCCTGGGGCAATGGACGCCCGCGCTGGACGACCTGCTCACCGGGGCGACCTGCGTCCTGCTCGACGGCACCTACTACGCGGCCGAGGAGACGGACACGGTGGCGCGTGCACCCTACGGGCGCACGGCCAAGGAGCGCCTTCCGAGCCGTCTTCCGGTCTCCGGCGCGGACGGCAGTCTGGCCGCACTGGCCCGGCACCCTGGTCCGCGCGTGATCTACACCCACCTCGACAGCACGAACCCGCTGCTCGACCCGGCCACGGACGCCTGCGCGTCGGTGACCGGGGCCGGCGCCGAAATCCTGCCGGACGGAGCGGAGTTCGTGCTGTAGGGGAGGGCGGCAGAGGCGAGCTGTGGAGGAGAGCTGCCGAAAGGAGCTGCCGAAGAGCTCAGTCGGGCAGCCGCAGCATGCGGGCCAGCACGGACCGCTGCAGGGGGAGCACCTCGGCGTGCAGCACGCGGCCCTTCCCGGTGAGGGCGACCCACACTCCGCGGCGGTCCTCCTGGCAGACGGTGCGTTCCACCAGGCCGTCCTTCTCCAGTCGGCCGATGAGCCGGGACAGCGCGCTCTGGCTCAGATGGACCCGGCCCGCGATGTTCTGCACCCGGCACTGCTCGCCGGCCTCCGTGGCGGTCTCCGAGGCGAGGATGTCCAGGACCTCGAAGTCACTGGCTCCCAGGCCGTGCGGATGCAACGCGCGGTCGATCTCGCACATCGTGCGCGCGTGCACCGAGAGGATGTCCCGCCACTGGTCCTCCAGCTGGGCACCTGGCGTCTTCGTTGCCATAACTGAACGGTAACAGAGATCACGCCACTAATTGAGTGTGCAACTAGTGTGCCTGCATTCAGTCGCCGTTCGCCCGCGTCCGGCAGGCCGGGCCGGCCGTTCCTGTCAGGGGGTGGGGTCCTGGATCAGCCCGACCTGGTTGCCTTCCGCGTCCTTCACCGACGCGACCAGCCGGCCGTTGCCCACGTCCTGGAGTTCCTGGAGCGTCTCGGCGCCGGCGCCGAGCAGGGCCGCCAGGGACTCCTTGATGTCGTCGACGTGCCAGAAGGGGACGGGCCCGGTCAGTCCCTTGGCGTGGCCGTTCGGGTCGAGGCCGACATCCTGACCCGCGTCCTTGTAACCGACGTAGTACGGCTCGTCCACATACGGCTCCACCCCCAGCAGCGCGGTGAACAGGGCCTTTGCCTTCGCGATGTCCTTGACGGGGTAGATGATCGTCTTGACTCCGGTGGTCATCCCGACTCCTCCGTGGTGCGTGGCGGCCGTGTCGGCCGGCTGTCGTGCCGCCGGCGTTCCGACGGTCCTTTCACGCTAAGCCGGGGGAGGTGCGTATGGCTTCTCGAATCCTGACCGGCGCGCCGGACCTCTCCGGAGCGGAGCCGGCCCGCAGGACCCGGACGGAGCCGGGCCCCCGGGGGAGATCCGGTCCCGGGGCCGCTGCGATTCCGGGGCCGCCGCGTTTCCGAGGCAGGCCCGGGGCGGCCGCTCGGGCGCGCCCGGCGTGTTTCGGTGCGGTTCTCAGGTCGACTCGCGGCGCACCAGTTCCGTCGGCAGGATCACCGCCGCCGGGTCGTCGCCGCCGATCTGGGCGAGGAGCACCCGGACCATCTCGGAGCTGATGCGGTCCCAGGGCTGGCGGATGGTGGTGAGGGCCGGGGTGGCGGCCGTGGCGGCGGGGGAGTCGTCGAAGCCGCCGACCGAGACATCCTCCGGGACCCGGCGGCCGGCCTTGCGCAGCGCGGCCAGCACACCCTGGGCCATCAGGTCGGAGGCGACGAACACGGCGTCCATGTCCGGGGCGCGATCGAGGAGTTGCTCCGCGCCCGCCTCCCCGCTCGCGCGGCTGTAGTCGCCGGAGGCGATGAGACGGTCGTCGGCCTCGACGCCCGCCTCGGCGAGCACCTCCCGGTAGCCCGCGAGACGCTCGACACCGCCGGGGGTGTCCAGCGGGCCGGTGACCATACCGATCCGGCGCCGTCCGAGGGAGAGCAGGTGCGTGACCATGTCCCGGGCGCCGTCCCGGTCGTCGGCGGCGACGTAACTCACCTTGGACCCGAGGCCGATGGGCTTGCCGCACGCGACGAGCGGCACGCCCGCCTCGCGCAGTTGCTCGGCGACCGGATCGCCGGAGTGGCTGGAGACCAGCAGCACCCCGTCGACATGGCCCGCCGTGATGTACCGCGTGATGCGCCGCCGTTCGTCCTGGGTGCCGGCGAGCATCAGCAGGAGGGGTACGTCGTGCGCGGCGAGCGCCTGGGTGCAGCCGCGCAGCAGGACGTTGAAGTTCGGGTCCTCGAAGAACCGCTCCTGGGGCTCGGTCAGCAGGAAGCCGACCGAGTCGGACCGTCCGGTGATCAGCGAACGGGCGTGCCGGTTCACGACGTAGCCCGTCCTGCGGATGGCGGCGTTGACCGCCTCCGCCGCCGTGGGGCTCACATAGTGCCCGCCGTTGAGTACGCGTGACACGGTGCCTCGTGAGACACCGGCCTCGCGCGCGACGTCATGGATCGTCGGCGGCCTGCGACGGCCCCCCGTGTTGCTCATCGGATGCCTCCGGGGAAACCCCGGCCTTCAAGCCGGGGTGGGGGTACCTCCCGCTTGCGGGGGAGAAACGGACTCCTGCGGAGCAGGGAATGGCGATTCACCGTCGGGGGGGTCGTCGTTCACCACTCGAAGTGAACAGATGGTCACAATCTGTTGTGGTAGTTTGTGAGTCGTGACCACTCACGTGAAGCGGGCGTTCAAGTACCGCTTCTACCCGGACGATGCGCAGGCAGCAGAGCTGTCGCGCACCTTCGGATGCGTGCGGAAGGTCTACAACCTGGCTCTCCAGGCGCGTACTGCCGCGTGGTACCAGCGGAAGGAAAGGGTCAACTACAACGCGACCTCGGCGATGCTCACCGCGTGGAAGAAGACCGAGGAGCTCGCCTACTTGTCCGAGGTGTCCTCGGTGCCCCTGCAGCAGTGTCTGCGGCACCTGCAGGTAGCGTTCACCGGTTTCTTCGAGGGGCGGGCGAAGTACCCGCGGTTCAAGTCGCGCAAGAAGTCCCGTCGTTCCGCGGAGTACACCAGCTCGGCGTTCCGCTTCCGCGAGGGCCGGCTGACGCTCGCCAAGATGCGTGAGCCGCTGGACATCGTGTGGTCCCGGCCGCTTCCGGACAGTGCGCAGCCGTCCACGGTGACCGTGTCCCAGGACGCGGCCGGACGCTGGTTCGTGTCGCTGCTCTGCGACGACACGATCACCCCGGCACCGGCCCCCCCGCACGCGGTCGGCCTCGACGCGGGGATCACCTCCCTGGTGACCCTGTCCACCGGGGAGAAGATCACCAACCCCCGGCACGAACGCCGTGACCGCGCCCGCCTCGCGAAGGCCCAGCGGGAACTGTCCCGTAAGACGAGGGGCTCCGCCAACCGGGCCAAGGCGCGCCGCAAGGTCGCCAGGGTCCACGCCCGGATTGCCGACCGGCGCCGCGACCACCTGCACAAGCTGACCACTCGTCTCGTCCGTGAGAACCAAACGGTCGTGATCGAGGACCTGACCGTGCGCAACATGGTCAAGAACCGCGGGCTCGCCCGAGCTGTCTCGGACGCTGCCTGGCGTGATCTGCGGACGATGCTGGAGTACAAGTGCGCCTGGTACGGGCGCGAGCTGGTCGTGATCGACCGCTGGTTCCCATCCAGCAAGCTGTGCGGAAACTGCGGCACCATCCGGGCGAAAATGCCGCTGAACGTCCGAGCATGGACGTGCGAGTGCGGCACGGTGCACGACCGCGACGTGAACGCGGCGCAGAACATTCTGGCGGCCGGGCTGGGCGTGGCTGCCTGTGGAGACGGTGTAAGACCTCAACGGGAGTCCTCCCGGACGGGGCGGTCGTCGATGAAGCAGGAACCCCAGCGGGCGACCGCTGGAACCCCCCGCCCTTGGACGGGGGAGGAAGTCAAGACTTTACGGCTCCGGACAGCAGGTCGAGGCTCCAGAAGCGCTGGATGACCAGGAACAGCGCGACCAGCGGGATGATCGCGAGCAGGGCCCCGGTGATCACCAGGGTGTACAGGGCCGGGGTGTTGGAGCCCTGTTCGAGGAGGGTGAACAGGCCGAGCGTGATCGGGAACTTCTCGTCGTCGCTGAGCATGATGTAGGGGAGCAGGAAGTTGTTCCACACGGCCACGAACTGGAACAGGAACACCGTCACCAGGCCGGGCACCATCATGGGCAGCGCCACCCGGGTGAAGATCCGCCACTCGCCGGCACCGTCCATCCGCCCGGCCTCGACCACGTCACCGGGGACGGCCGCCGCGGCGTAGATCCGGGCGAGGTACACCCCATATGGGGAGAGGACGAGCGGCAGCAGCACGGACGCGTACGAATCCGTCAGGTCCGCCTTGGCCAGGAGCAGGTACTGCGGGATCGCGAGGATCACCGGCGGCATCAGCACGCCCGCCAGCAGGACATTGAAGATGGTCTCGCGGCCCCGGAAACGGTAGATCGCGAGGGCGTAGCCGCTGAGCGCCGAGACGGCCGTCGACAGCAGCGCGCCGAGACCGGCGTAGAGCGCGGAGTTGCCCATCCACTTCCAGTAGATGCCGTCCCGGTAGGCGCTGAGTTCCTTGACGTTCTGGGTGAACCCGGTGCCCGGCAGGAAGGTGAACGTCGAGAACAGCTCGCGCCCCGACTTGGTGGCCGCGATCACCACCCAGGCGACGGGCAGCAGACAGTAGAGCGCGCCGAGCAGCAGCGTGAGGGTGGGGACCAGGGCGATCCGGCCGTGCAGGGGCGGTCCCTGCGCGGTGCCGGGCGTCGTGCCCGCGGCCGGCGCCGCCTTGCGGACGGCAAGAGAACTCATCGTGCTTCCTCCTGCTTGGTACGGGAGTTCGCGGCGCGCAGGAAACCGAAGGACAGCACCAGCGTGACCACGGCGATGATCACGGCCTCGGCGGCGGCCGCGTAGATGTCACCGGTGTTGAACGCGTCCCGGTAGACCTTCATCAGCGGACTCCAGGTCGTGGAGACGGAGTTGGTGAGCGGTTTGAGAGTGGTCGGCTCGCTGAACACCTGGAGCGTGGCGATGATCGAGAAGAAGAAGGTGAGCACCAGGGAGGGCGCCACCATCGGGATCTTGATCCGCAGCGCGGTCTGCAGCGGGGTGGCGCCGTCCAGCCTCGCCGCCTCGCGCACCTCGGCGGGGATGGCCTGGAGCGAGGTGTAGATGACGATCATGTTGAAGCCGGTGCCGCCCCAGACCGCGATGTTCGACAGCGCGAGGAACAGCGGGCCGCCGTCCAGCAGGTTCGGCTGCGGCAGCCCCAGCCTGTCGAGGACGAAGTAGAAGGGGCTGACGTCCGGGAGGTAGAGGAAGCCCCACAGCAGGGCCGCCACGACGCCCGGGATGGCGTACGGCAGGAAGATCGCGAGCCGGGTGAAGGGCGCGAGCCGCACCTTCTCGGCGTCGAGCATCAGCGCGAAGACCAGCGCGAGGCCGAGCATCACCGGCACCACGATGAGGCCGTAGCCCGCCACGCGCAGGGCGCCGGCGACCAGTTCGCTGTCGGTCAGCGCGTCGGTGTAGTTCCTGAGGCCCGCCCAGACCTCGCTGCGGGCGCCGGCGCCCAGGCCGAGGCCCTTGACCTGGACCTTGTGCAGGCTCAGCCAGATCGCGTAGCCGATGGGCAGCGCGAAGAAGAGGACGAAGAGGATCGTCGCGGGGAGGAGAAAACCGTACGGGGCCCCCTTGACCCCGTACGGCTTCCGGCGTGCGGTTGTCACTGAGCGACCCCGAAGCCCTGCTTCTTGAGGTCGGCGACGGTGGCGTCCTGCATGGTCGTCAGGGCGGCACCGAAGTCCGACTTGTTCTTCGCGGCGGCGCCGAAGGCGTCGTTGAAGGTCGTGTACGCGACGTTCACGTTCGGGCCCCACGCGGAGGGGGCGGTGGTCTTGGCGATCTCCGAGGCCTTGGTGTAGAAGTCCGGCTGGTTGGAGAAGAAGGCCGGCGGCTGCGCGAACGCGTCACTGGTCTGCGCGCTCGTGGCGGCCGGGTAGATGCCGCTCTCCTTGGCCAGCGCGGCCACCGCCTGCGGGTCCGTGTTCAGCCAGGCGGCGAACTTCGCGGCGGCCGCCTTGTGCGGGGAGTCCGTGGTCACGGCCGTCGAGGAGCCGCCCCAGCTGCCGGTGACGTTCTCACCGGCCGACCACTGCGGCAGCGGAGCCATGGCCCACTTGCCCTTGGTGTCCGGGGCCGCCGTGGTCAGTGTGCCGGGCGCCCACACCGCGCTGACCCAGGCGATCTCCTTGCCGGTGTTCAGCGCCTTGTTCCAGGCCGGCTGGTACATCGGCTGGTTGTCGATCGCGCCCTCCTTGACGAGACCGCCCCAGAAGTCGGCGACCTTCTGGGTGGCCGGGTCGTCGATGCCGACCTTCCACTTGTCGCCGGAGGAGGTCCACCACTTGGCGCCCGCCTGCTGGGCCAGGCCGGCGAACTGACCGGAGTCGTTGGCGGAGAAGGTGGTCAGGGCCTTGTCCGGCGCCTTCTTCTTCAGCGCGCGGGCGGTCTCGGCGAACTGCTCCCAGGTCGTCGGAACCGGCAGGCCGTACTTCTTGAACAGGTCCGCGCGGTAGTAGAACATCATCGGGCCGATGTCCTGCGGGATCGCGTAGACCGCGTCCGTGCCCAGCGTCGTCTGCTGCCAGACGCCGTCGGCGAACTTGCTCTTGGCTTCCTTCGACTCGGCGGCTATGTCGGCGAGCGCGTCATTGCTGACCAGCGTCGGCAGCGCCTGGTACTCGGCCTGGACCAGGTCCGGTGCCTTCTTCGCCTTGTGCGCGGTGAGGATCTTGGTGATGAGCGTGTCGCCCGAGGCCTGCTTCTTCACCTCGACGGTGATCTGCTGCTTCTTCCCCGGCCCCTTGTTCCAGAGGTCGACGACCTTGTCCATGCCCGGCGCCCAGGTCCAGAACGTCAGTGTCGCGGGTCCGGACTGGGATGCGCTCTTGTCGTCGTCCGACGAGCCGCAGGCGGCGAGCGAGGTGGCGCCGAGGACGACGGCGATGGTGCTGGCCACGAGGCGGTTGTGCTTCGTGATGGGCATGGAACGTTCTCCCCTGACCTGGGCCTCCGCCTGCTGCGAAGGCCTGCCCTGTACATGCGCGGGTCGCCTCGGGGCGCGTCTGTCGGTACCGGGACCACGACCGTGTTCTCGACCCTTCGGGCCTTCGCACGGTCGCCTCTCGACACCGGAGCGCCTCCTTCGGCACACTCGCGGTGCTTCTGTGAGCGTTCACAGTAGAGAAACATCCCGGACACTTGTCAATGGTTGTTGCTGTGCGGTTATGTTGGACTCACGCCGCTGGCGCTGTGTGTGCACGTTCCCAAATGATCGATTACATGGGAGAGATCCATGCCGGAGACCAACCCCAAGGGCCTCACCGGGCTCGCCTTCGGTGGGGACTACAACCCCGAGCAATGGCCGGAAAGCGTCTGGTCCGAGGACGTCCGGCTGATGCGCGAGGCGGGCGTCACGATGGTGAGCGTCGGGATCTTCTCCTGGGCGCTCCTCGAACCGGGTCCGGGCACCTTCGAGTTCGGCTGGCTCGACCGCCTGCTCGACCTGCTGCACGAGAACGGCATACGTGCGGACCTGGGCACCCCGACCGTCGCACCGCCCGCCTGGTTCTACCGCGAACACCCCGAGGCGCTTCCCGTGGCCGCCGACGGCACCCGCTACGCCTTCGGATCACGCGGCGCCATCTGCCACAGCAACTCCGACTACCGCGCGGCAGCCGCCGCCATCACGACCCGGCTCGCGACCCGGTACGCGGACCACCCCGCACTCGCCCTGTGGCACGTCCACAACGAGTACGGCGTCCCCGTCTCGGCCTGCTACTGCGACTCCTGCGCCACGCACTTCCGCCGGTGGCTGACCGGCACCTACGGCACCGTCGACGAGCTCAACGAGGCCTGGGGGACCGCCTTCTGGGGCCAGCGCTACGCCGGCTTCGACCAGGTCGACCCGCCGCGCGTGACCCCGACCGTCGGCAATCCGGCGCAGGCGCTGGACTACAAGCGGTTCGCCGACGCGACCATGCGCGAGAACTTCGTGGCCGAACGCGACATCCTGCACCGCCTCGCGCCGGGCATCCCGGTCACCACCAACTTCATGACGGCCCTCAGCCAGTGCGACTCGATCGACTACTGGGCCTGGGGTCGCGAGGTCGACCTGGTCACCAACGACCACTACCTGATGACCGACGGCCGCCGCACCCATGTGAACCTCGCGATGGCCGCCGACCTCACCCGCTCGGTCGCGGGCGGCGCACCCTGGCTGCTCCTCGAACACTCCACCTCGGGCGTCAACTGGCAGCCCCGCAACCCCGCCAAGGCGCCCGGCCAGATGGCCCGCAACTCCCTCTCGCATGTGGCCCGCGGCTCCGAGGGTGCCCTGTTCTTCCAGTGGCGGCAGTCCCGGCGCGGCGCCGAGAAGTTCCACTCGTCGATGCTGCCGCACGCCGGCACCGACTCACGGGTGTGGCGCGAGGTCGTCGAACTCGGCGCGTCCGTCGACTCGTTGGCCTCGGTCAAGGGCACCCGCACGGTCGCCGACGTGGCCGTGCTGTGGGACTGGCAGTCCTGGTGGGCCCAGAACCTCCAGTGGCGCCCCAGTGAGGACCACGACGCACGCGAGCGGGCCGACGCCTTCTACGAAGCCCTCTACGACCGTCATCTCACGGTCGACTTCGCCTACCCGGAAGCCGACTTGTCGGCCTATCCCCTTGTCGTCGTACCCGCCCTCTATCTGATGACCGAGGCCGCGGGGAACAACCTCAGGGAGTACGTCGACAACGGCGGCACCCTGCTGGTCTCGTACTTCTCCGGCATCGTCGACGAGCACGACGCCGTGCACGAGGGCCCCCACCCCGGCGCCCTGCGGGACGTACTCGGCCTGACCGTCGAGGAGTTCTCCCCGCTGCTCCAGGGCGAACTGGTCCGGATCACCGGGCCCGACGGCTCCGAACTCACCGGCGACGTGTGGACCGAGTTCGTGGTTCCGCGCGGCGCCGAGACCGTCTGGACGTACGCCGA
The DNA here is from genome assembly GCF_042871525.1 of Streptomyces sp. NPDC005784. Taxonomy (NCBI): domain Bacteria; kingdom Bacillati; phylum Actinomycetota; class Actinomycetes; order Kitasatosporales; family Streptomycetaceae; genus Streptomyces; species Streptomyces sp. NPDC005784. The sequence goes on along the minus strand of NZ_JBIAIQ010000037.1, from coordinate 51,079 downwards.
CGGGCTGACCGCCGGCCATCCGGCGGTCACCCGGTACCAGAGCGGCGCCGGCTCGGCCTGGTACGTGTCGACGCGCCTCGCGGCCGAGGGTCTGGACGCCCTGATCGGCTGGGTGGCCGACGACGCGCGCTTCGCGCCGCGCGCCGATCTGCCCCGTGATGTCGAAGTGGTGCGCCGTACCGGGGAGTCGGGCACCTATGTCTTCGCCGTCAACCACACCGCGTCGGACGCCAAGGTACCGCTGGACGCGCACGGCACCGAGCTCCTGACCGGCGAACGCGCCGCGGGCCGCCTCGCGGTCCCGGCGGGCACCGTCCGAGTCGTACGCCTCGACCGCTGAACGGGCACGGGCCGCGCGGGTCGTCCGACACACGCGGCCCGAACAGCCAACCGGCCTCCGGTGAACGGAACTTGCCCGCGCCCCGGCCCCGCCGGCCGGCCGGGGGATGACCCGGGTGACCGCACCACATATGGCCGGGCCCGCGGATCCGGCCGAACCGCACAGGCCGCCGGGTCCGCCGATCCGGGCGAACCGCATACGCCGCCGGGTCCGCCGATCCGTTCGGGTCGCTTGCACCGGCGCCGACTCCGAATCTTCCGGGTCGCGCACCCCGGTGACCGCTTCACCCGCCGGGGTCGCGCACCCCGTCGGAGCCGCTCCAACAGCCGTCCGAGTCAAGGGACTCGGCGGCGAGCCGACTCCCCTCCGCTCGCGTGAGCCATGAAGCCGCGGGCGGAGGGGTTCGCCCCCGGATCCACCGGAGGGCACTCTCTCCCCACCACGTCGAAGGGACGACGGACAATGATGTTCCATCCCAGACGCACGCTCAGGGCCTTGCTGCTGCCGCTCGCGGCCGGGCTCGCCCTCACCGCCCTCCCCGCGCAGACCGCGCAGGCGGCGAGCACCTTGACCAACGCCGGATTCGAGGCCGACGGGGCCGGCGCCGCCGTGCCCAGCGGCTGGTCGGAGTCCGGCAGTACCGGCGCCTCGTACGTCGAGGCCGGTGGCCACGGCGGGAGTTACCGTCTCAGCCACTACTCCGCCTCGGCGTACAAGGTGGAGACCTACCAGTACCTCTCCGGGCTGACCAACGGGAACTACAAACTCACCGCGTGGGTGCGCTCGGGCGGCGGACAGAACTCCGCCTACCTCGCGCTGAAGAACTGCGGCGGCACCGAGCAGCGCACCGATCTGCCGGTCTCCGCGAGCGGGTGGATCCACCTGGTCGTGCCCGTCGCCGTGACGGGCAACCAGTGCACGATCAGCGTCTACTCCGACGCCAACGCCGGAAACTGGATCAACGTCGACGACCTGACCTTCACCTCCGGCACCACCGGACTGTCCGTCAAGGGCTCCGACATCTCCTCCCTCGCCAAGAGCGAGGCCTACGGCGGGGTCTACAAGACCAGTTCCGGCACCACCGGCGACGCGCTCGCCATCCTCAAGTCCGCCGGGATGAACTACGCGCGCCTCAAGGTGTGGGTGAACCCGGCCGACGGCTACAACAACAAGGCCCGTGTCCTCGCGATGGCCAAGCGCATCAAGGCGCAGGGCATGAAACTCCTCGTCGACTTCCACTACTCGGACACCTGGGCCGACCCCGGCACCCAGACCAAGCCGGCAGCCTGGGCCGGACATTCGTACAGCCAGCTGAAAACGGACGTCTACAACCACACGTACGACGTCCTCAACGCCCTGAAGGCGCAGGGCACCACGGCCGACATGGTGCAGATCGGCAACGAGATCAACGGCGGCATGCTCTGGTCCGAGGGCTCCACGGACAACTTCGCGCAGCTCGCCGGACTGCTCAACTCCGGCTACGACGCCGCCAAGGCGGTCAGCTCCTCCACCGTCGTGGCCCTGCACCTCGCCAAGGGCGGCGATCTCACCGGCACCCGCTGGTGGTTCGACACCGCCCTCGCCAACGGCGTGAAGTTCGACGCCATCGGCCTGTCCTACTACGGCTATTGGCACGGTTCGCTCTACGACTTCCAGACCACCCTCGACGACGCGGCCGCACGCTACAGCAAGCCGGTCTTCGTCGCCGAGACGGCCTACCCCTTCCGTCTGGACAGCGACGACGCGCTCACCAACCAGATCGACACGACAGCCGAACTGGTCTCCGGCTACGCGGCCACGACCACCGGGCAGTCCAACTGGCTGCGGGACGTCATGAACATCGTGGAGGCCGTGCCGAACGGCCGCGGTCTCGGCGTCTTCTACTGGGAGGCCACCTGGACGGCGGTCACCGGCAACGGCTGGGATCCGACCGACGCGACCTCCGGCAACGGATGGGAGAACCAGGCCCTGTTCGGCTTCGACGACAAGGCCCTTCCGGCCATGTCCCTGTTCAGTCACCGCTGAGCGCGGAGGGGCCCGGCCGCCGGTGCGGCCGGGCCCCGTGTCCTTCCGGAACCGTTGGGCTCCGGCCAGGGTCGTGGAAGGCCGTGCGTGCCACCCCGGGCTGCGGGACAGTAGCGGGAGACCGCCGCGACGGAGGGGGACGAGATGCTGAAGGGGCCCGTCAACGGGCAACGACTGGACATCCTGGAGTGGTTGCGGAACCCCGCGGCGCACTTCCCGCCGCAGCGCCGCGGCGACCTCGTCGAGGACGGCGTCAGCCCCGAGGCCCTCGCCGTCAAACTCGGTGTGAGCCGGGCCGTGGCGCGCACCCACCTCGACCTCCTCACCGGCGTCGGACTGCTGCGCGCCAAGAAGGTGGGGCGGCGGATCTACTACCGCCGCGACGAGTACCGTATCGCCGAGGTCACCCACTTCTTCGAGAAGGGCTGGTAGACGCGTGGGACAACGGTCCGCGACGCTGGGACCCACCGCACTCGTACCCTGGCGCGTCGTGCCGCTCGGCGGCCGCGGCCCCGAGGACGTGGTGGCCGACTCCCGGGGCGGGGTGCTGACCGGTCTGGAGGACGGCCGCATCGTACGCGTCGACGGGCTCGGCGACCCCGACCGCACCGGCGTCCGGGTCGTCGCCGAGACGGGCGGCAGACCACTGGGCCTCGAACTTCTCCCGGACAACGCCCTGTTGGTGTGCGACGCCGAGCGAGGACTGCTGCGGATCGGGCTCGACGACGGGGTCGTCCACGTCCTCGCCGACCGGGTCGCCGGTGTCCCGCTGCGTTTCTGCAGCAACGTGGTCGCCCTCTCGGACGGCACGGTGTACTTCACCGTCTCCAGCCGGAGTTACCCCCTCAAGCAGTGGATCGGCGATCTCGTCGAACACACCGGATCAGGCTGCCTGCTGCGCCTCGCGCCGGGGGAGACGGAACCCGAAGTGCTCCTGGAGGGGCTGCAGTTCGCGAACGGCCTCGCCGCCTCGGCCGACGAGTCGTTCATCGTCGTCGCGGAGACCGGCGCGTGGCGTCTCGTCCGCTACTGGCTCACCGGGCCGCGGGCCGGCCACACCGAAACCTTCGTCGACGACCTCCCGGGCCAGCCGGACAACCTCTGGCGCGCTCCCGAAGGTCCGATCTGGGTGGCACTGGCGGGACCCCGCGTCGGCGCCCTGGAATTCCTGCACGGCCGCGGCCCGGCCGTTCGGCGCACCGCGGCCCGGCTCGCCGTGCGCGCTCCCTTCCGTCCGCCGGGCACCACGGGCGTCCTCGCGGTCGACGACACGGGCGCTGTCGTGCATCACCTGGAAAGCCGCCGTGCGCGGTTCCGCATGGTCACCAGCGCCTGTGAGGCCGACGGCCGGCTGATCCTCGGAAGCATCTGGGAGCGGGGCCTCGCGGTCTGTGATCTGCCCGGCGCCTCCGACTGAGCCGCCGCGCGAGGCCTTTCCAGGGGCGGGCCGGGTGTGCGCGGCCCGCACCCCCGGCGTTACCCTGTTCACCGGCCGCGATCTTGCATCGCGGCGCGGCGGTGGGGCCCGCCGTACCCGAACCGCGGCACGGATGCCGCCAACGGTCCCTGCTTGCGATGCCGTGTGCCCGTACCGGCCCGGCGAGTAGGAGCACCACACACATGACAGTCCCGCATCCCGAGCGCGTCGGCGAATCCGGCACGCCCGTGCGCGCGCCCGCGCGCGGGGCTTCACCCTGGCGCGGCCAGGGCCCGGTCGTCGCGGTGGTCGCCCTCGGCGGGGCCGTCGGCGCCACGGCCCGCTACGGAGCGGCGCGGCTGTGGCCCACACCGGACGGCGCGTTCCCGTGGACCACGTTCACGATCAATGTCGTGGGCTGCTTCGTGATCGGCGTCTTCATGGTGCTGATCACCGACGCATGGACGGCACACCGCCTGTTGCGCCCCTTCTTCGGCACCGGAGTCCTCGGCGGCTTCACCACCTTCTCGACGTACGCCGTCGACATCCGGAAACTGGTCGGCACGGGCCACCCGGGCACCGGGCTCGGCTATCTCGCCGCGACCCTGTTCGCGGCGCTCGCGGCAGTGTGGCTCGCGGTGACGGCGACCCGCCGCGCCCTGGCATGGAGGCGGCGATGACACGACTGACGGGCAGCGCCCTGCGGGTGACGATCTTCATCGGCGAGAACGACACCTGGCACCACAAGCCGCTCTACGCGGAGATCGTGCACCGCGCCCACGCGGCGGGCCTCGCGGGTGCCAGCGTCTTCCGGGGCATCGAGGGTTTCGGCGCCTCCTCCCTCATCCACACCTCGCGGCTGCTCTCGCTGAGCGAGGACCTTCCGGTGGCCGTGATCGTCGTGGACACCGAGGAGCGCGTCCGGGCCTTCCTGCCGCAGCTCGACGAACTCGTCACCGAGGGCCTGGTGATCCTCGACGACTGCGAGGTCGTCCGGCACGTGGGACGGGACGGCACTCCTGAGGGCTCCTCCGACGCCACCGGCGCCGGCCGCGGCGACCTGCCTGGAGAGGGTGAGAAGTCGTTGTGAACTGGCTGCTGGTGATCGTCGGTGCCGCGGTCGGCGCACCCCTGCGGTATCTGACCGACCGGGCGGTACAGCTGAGGCACGATACGGTCTTCCCCTGGGGCACCCTCGTCGTGAACGTGACAGGGTGCCTGGTTCTCGGTCTGCTGACCGGCGCCGCCTCGGCCGGTCAGGTGTCCGAACACCTGCAACTGCTGATCGGGACCGGTCTGTGCGGGGCGCTGACCACGTACTCGACGTTCTCGTACGAGACCCTGCGGCTGACCGAGACCGGTGCGGGGTTCTACGCTGCCGCCAACGTGATCGTGAGCGTGACGTCGGGCCTCGGCGCGGCGTTCGCCGGGGTCTCGATTGCGCAAGCTTTGTGGACGTAGGTGACAGGCGTCCGCGCGCATAGGTAACACTGTCTCCTGCACTGTCTACAGCACTGTCGACCAACTCCTCAGAACTGGATCCCATGAGCGTCATCAACGTCGGTCAGGCCGTCGTCCTCGGAGTCGTCGAGGGGGTGACCGAATTCCTTCCCGTCTCCTCGACCGGCCACCTCAAGATCACCGAGGGACTGATGAACATCCCCGTCGACGACGACGCCGTCGTCGGCTTCTCCGCGGTCATCCAGGTCGGCGCGATCGCCGCCGTGCTCGTGTACTTCTTCAAGGACATCGTGCGGATCGTCTCCGCCTGGGGACGCGGGCTGCGCAACAAGGACGAGCGGCACAACCACGACTACAAGTTCGCCTGGTGGGTCATCTACGCGACGATCCCGATCGTGGCCGTGGGTCTCGCGGCCAAGCCGCTCATCGAGGGTCCGCTGGCCTCCCTGTGGGTGGTCGCGGGCTCGTTGATCGCGGGCAGTGCCGTGATGTGGGCGGCCGACCAGATGGGCCGCCACAAGCGCGGTGAGGACGACGTCTCCTTCAAGGACGCGATGCTGGTCGGCAGCTCCCAGATCCTCGCCCTGCTCTTCCCCGGCTTCTCGCGCTCCGGCGCCACCATGTCGACGGGCCTCATCCTCGACCTGGACCGCGTCGCCGCCACCCGGCTCTCCTTCTTCCTCGGCATCCCGGCCCTCACCGGCGCGGGCCTGTACGAGCTGAAGGACGCCCTGGGCACCGGAGTGGGCGCCGCTCCGCTGATCGTCGGCACCGTCGTGTCGTTCGTCGTCGCCTACGCCTCGATCGCCTGGCTGCTGAAGTTCGTCGCCAAGCACTCCTTCAACGCTTTCGTGATCTACCGCATCATCATCGGCGTGCTGCTCTTCGGGCTGCTGGGCGCGGGCATCATCGACAGCTGACACCGCCCGGGGGCCGGTGCGTACCGGCCCCGGGACTTGAATACGCCGCTCACAGGGGGCGCGAAGCCGGTTTCCAGGCGTCGCGCCCCCTGTGTCGTTCCCCGCACCCCCCTTGACATCTCCTCCGGCCATCCGGAGGATCGCCTCCGTGAACCTGTCAGACAGCCAGACAGGTGGGGAGATGCCGCGGCGCGTCAGCGCCATGGAAGCGGTGCTCACCCACCTCCGCGACGCCATCGAGCGAGGCGACCACGCCGTCGGCGACAAGCTCCCCTCCGAGGCCGAGCTCTGCCGCCGTCTGGAGGTCAGCCGCCCGGTGCTGCGCGAGGCGCTGCGGGCCCTCCAGGTGATGGGCCTGACCGTCTCCCGCACCGGCAAGGGCACCTTCGTGGTCGCCGACGCGGTCCAGGACCCGACCTTCGGCGACTACGCGGCCGGTGACCTGCTCGAAGTACGGCGCCATGTCGAGATCCCGGTCGCCGGCTACGCGGCCGTGCGCCGCACCCCGGAGAACCTCGACCACCTCGCCCATCTGCTCGCCCGGATGGAGCGGGAGACCGACACCACGGCGTGGGTCGCCATGGACACGATCTTCCACATCGCCATCGCCGAGGCCTCCCAGAACCCGGTCTTCCGCCGCGTCATCGAGGAGATCCGGGACGCTCTGGCCCGTCAGTCGGCCTTCCTGAACGACCTCGGCGGCCGCCGCGAACAGTCGAACCGGGAACACCGGGCGATCGTCGAAGCACTCGTCGACGGCAGCGAACAGGACGCGGTCGAGGCCATGGCCCATCACCTCGAACGGGTGGACACCGCCCTCACCTCCATCGTGCGCCCCGAGCGCACGGACACCCCCACGAAAGGCGGACCCGACGCGTGAACCCGACCCTGACGTACGCCCGTCCGCTCGCCGCGGCCCCCGTGATCCGCGAACCCCTGCACGCGCCCGTCGCCCACCTCGTACGCGGCGGCGTGATCGAGGGCATCCACTACGGCTCGGTCGTCGTCCTCGGCGCCGACGGCGGCGTGGAACTCCGCATCGGCGACATCGAGGCGGCCTTCTACCCGCGCTCGGCACTCAAGCCCGTACAGGCCGTGGCGATGCTGCGCGCCGGGCTCCCGCTGGACGGCGAACTGCTCGCGCTCACCGCGGCCAGCCACTCCGGCGAGGAACGGCATCTCGCCGGCACCCGGCGCATCCTGGAGACGGCCGGGCTGTCCGAGGAGCGGCTGCGCAACATCCCCGACCTGCCCTTCGACCCGGTCGTCCGGGACACCTGGATACGCGACGGCCGGCTGCCCTCCCGGCTCGCCCAGAACTGCTCAGGCAAACACGCGGCCATGCTGTACACCGCCCACCTCAACGACTGGTCGCTCGACGACTACCTCGACCCGGCCCACCCGCTCCAGCGGGCGATCGCCGCCACCGTCGAGGACCTCACCGGACAGGCCGTCGCCCAGGTCACCGTCGACGGCTGCGGCGCGCCCCTGTTCGCCGTCTCGCTGCACGGCCTGGCCCGCGCCGCCGTCCGGATCGCCACCGCCGCGCCGGGCACCCCCGAGGCCCGGGTGGCCGACGCGATGCGCGACCACGCCGAGATGGCCTCCGGGTCCGGACGTGACGTCGCCGCTCTGATGCGGGCCGTGCCCGGGCTGCTCGCCAAGGACGGTTTCGAGGGCGTTCAGGTCGCGGCGCTGCCCGACGGCCGCGCCGTCGCCGTGAAGATCGCCGACGGCGCCGACCGGGCACGTGTCCCGGTCGCCGCCGCGGCCCTGGCGCGGGCCGGGGTTGACCCGGCCGCCCTCGCCGAGTTCGCGGGCGGGCCCCTCCTCGGCGGCGGCGCGGTGGTCGGCAGCGTCCGGCCCGTCAGCGCCCTCGACCGGCCCGCGTACGCCTGACGCACTGCGGAAGCCCTCGCGACCGGCCGCGGTGACGCCCGACTTGCGCTGGAGAGCGGTCAGTTGGTGCCCGAGCGACTCGACGGTCCGCAGTCGGCGGATCCAAGGACGGCGGCGGCCACGAAACCCAGGGCCAGGACGAGGGCCGGACGCAGCGGGCAAGCTCCCGAGGACCGTCCGAATCGATGAGCCGCGGGGCCGGGCGGGCGGCACAATGGCGATCATGCCCGCGAATTCGTCGTATCCGTCCTCCCTGACCTTCCAACCGGTCCTGGAGCGCATCGCCACCGAGATCGCGCAGACGCCGGGACGCGGGCGGCCCGCCGACTACATCCCGGCGCTGGCCGCCTGCGATCCACGCCGCTTCGGCATGGCCGTCGCGGAACTCGACGGCACGGTGTACGGCGTGGGGGACTGGCGGCAGCCGTTCTCCACCCAGTCCATCACCAAGGTCTTCACGCTCGCCCTCGACCTGGCCCGCGAGGGCGACGCACTGTGGGAGCACGTCGGGCGGGAGCCCTCCGGCAACCCGTTCAACTCCCTGGTCCAGCTGGAATACGAGAACGGCATCCCGCGCAACCCGTTCATCAACGCGGGAGCCCTCGTCGTCACGGACCGTTTGCAGACCCGGACCGGTGACGCGGCCGGGACCCTGCTGGAGTTCCTGCGGGCCGAGAGCGGCAACGCGCAGCTCGCCTTCGACAAGGGCATCGCCGCCTCCGAGACCGCGAACGGCGACCGCAACGCGGCACTCGGCCACTTCATGGCGTCGTACGGCAACATCGACAACCCGGTACCGGTCCTGCTCGACCAGTACTTCCTCCAGTGCTCGATCGCCGCGTCCTGCGCCGACCTCGCCCTCGCCACCGGATTCCTGGCCCGGCACGGCATCCGTGCCGACGGCAGTCGGCTGCTCGCCCAGAGCCAGGCCAAACAGATCAACGCGATCATGCTGACGTGCGGCACGTACGATGCCGCCGGCGACTTCGCCTACCGGGTCGGGCTTCCGGGCAAGAGCGGGGTGGGCGGCGGCATCATCGCCGTGGTGCCGGGCCGCTGCACCCTGTGCGTGTGGAGCCCGGGTCTCGACGAACGCGGCAACTCGGTGGCGGGCGTGGCCGCCCTGGACCGCTTCACGACCCTGACCGGAGTGTCGGTGTTCTAGGTTCTCCGCCCGGACCGTGCCGGTAGTGCGGCCCTGACGGCCGACCCGGCACCCCGGATTTCGTGTCACCACACGGCGGTCACGCGCCGGACCCCGTCAGGAGAGCGCCGCGTCGCCTTCCGGCCACCCGGCGTTGACACGCTTGCGGAGTGTTGGCCATGGCTTTCCCCGTCGATCTCCGCCGCTGCCAGGCTCTGGGCCTGGCCGGTACCGCCTTCCTCGCGCTGGGCGGCGAGACCGCGGGGGCCCTGCCCGCCCGCGACCTCCTCGCCCCCGAGTCGGGGCGGGCCGTACTGGGCCTGGTCGGGGTGTACTTCGGCGTCGTTCTGCTGATAGCCGCGTGGGCGCTGCTGGGTACCGTCGTACGCGGGCCCGAACCGCCCACTCCGCGTTCCCTGCTGCTCGTTCTGGCCACGTGGGCGACGCCGCTGCTGCTCGCACCGCCGCTGTTCAGCCGGGACGTCTACAGCTATCTCGCGCAGGGCGCCATGGTCGACGCCCACATAGACGTGTACGCGTACGGACCCGCGCAGCTCGGCGGCCCGCTCGCCGACGAGGTGGCGCCCGTGTGGCAGCAGACGACGACGCCGTACGGCCCGGTCTTCCTCGCCGTCGCCCGCGGCCTGTCGGCGCTGACCCGCGGGGAGATACCGGCCGGACTCTTCGGCATGCGCATGGTCGCCCTGCTCGGCGTCGCCCTGATGGCGGCGGCCCTGCCCCGCCTCGCCCGGCACAGCGGCGCCGATCCGGCCGCCGCACTGTGGCTGGGCGCGCTCAACCCCCTGGTGCTGCTGCACCTGGTGGCCGGTGCGCACAACGACGCCATCATGCTCGGTCTGCTCGGTGTCGGCCTGGTGGCCGCGCGCGGCCGGTGGCCCGTCGTGGGCATCGTCCTGGTCACCCTCGCCGCACTCGTCAAGGCGCCCGCCGCGCTCGGCCTGGTGGCGGTGATCGCGCTGCGCGGGCGCGGGCAGGGGCGCCGGGGGATCGCGCGGGCCACGGTGACGACCGTGGTGGTCGCGGTCGCGACGACGGTCGCCGCGACGGCGGTGGCCGGTACGGGCTACGGCTGGATAGCCGCCCTGAAGACCCCTGTCTCGCCGCACAACTGGTCACCCACCAGCGTCCTCGGGCGCGCCACCGGCGCCCTGCTCCAGAAGCTCGGCAGCGGACTCGCGCCGCTCGCGATGCCCGCCTGGCACGCGGCCGGACTCCTGGCGACGCTGGGCCTGCTGCTCTTCATATGGCTGCGGCTGCGCCCGCACCCGGTCTACGCCCTCGGCCTGAGCCTGGCCGCGGTGGCGGTGTTCGGTCCGGCCATCCGCCCCTGGTACGCGCTGTGGGGCCTGTTCCTCATCGCTGCGGCGGCCCCCACCGGTTCCGTGCGGAGCCGGGTCGCCGCCGCCAGCGCCGTGCTCGCGCTCGCGGTGCTGCCGAGCGGTTCGCCGGCGGACGCCGGACAGGTGATCCTCGCCGTCTCCGGGGGCGTGCTCGCCCTCGTCGTGCTCTGGCAGGCCCACCAGGCGGCGCAGCCACCGGCACCGGGACTGGAGCGGACGGCATGACGGGAGACATGAAGCGCGGGACGGGCCCGAGCGGGACGACGGAGCCGGGCGCGACGAGCACAACGAGCACAACGAGCGCGACGAGCGCAACGAGGGGGACGACGGGAGTGAAGGTGCCGAGCGGCAGGCAGGGCACCAGTGGCAGACAGGGTCCCGGCGGCCCGGCAGGAATGCTGAGCACCGATCGCCGACGGCTCCTCCTCGTACTCGGACTGGCCGTCGTCGTCGCTGTGTTCACGGCCACGGTGCCGCTCCTGCGCGACTGGTTCGACCTGCGCGTGTACTACGGGGCGGTCGACAGCTGGGTCCATCACGGCGGCAGCATCTACGACTACCGGGTGCCGGGAACGACGTACGGCTTCACCTATCCGCCGTTCGCGGCCCTCGGCATGCTGCCGATGGCACTGGTCGGGCTGAGCACGGCGATCGCCGTCGGACTGCTGCTCAACCTCGCCGCCCTGACCTGCGTGGTGGGCATTCTGGTAGGGCCCGCGCTGCGCCGCTACGGCTGGTTCGGCTTCGCTCTGACGGCCTGTCTGCTGGCACTGCTCGAACCGGTCCGCGACACCTTCAGCTTCGGCCAGGTGAACCTGGTGCTCCTCGCCCTCGTGCTGAGTGACGCCTGGCTGCTGTCCAGTGGCCGCGGCCGCCGGGCCGGCGTCGGCATCGGCCTCGCCGCGGCGATCAAGCTCACCCCGGCCCTCTTCATCGCGCTGCTGCTGCTCGGCCGCCGCTGGCGTGCCGCCGGTGTCGCCACGGCCGTCGCCCTGGCGGCCACCGCGCTGGCGGCCTGGGCGGCGCCGGACGCCTCGCGCTTCTACTGGACCGACGCGCTGTGGGACACGAGTCGCATCGGTCGCCTGGCCTACGTCTCCAACCAGTCGTTGCAGGGTGTGCTGGCCCGGCTCGTGGCGCCGGCGGAACCGAGCAGGGCCCTGTGGGCGACGCTGGCCCTGCTGATCCTGTGCGTCTGGGCGTGGCGGACCTCGCGTGCCGTGGCCGACGAGGACTGGACCGCCGCCTTCGCCCTCACCGGACTCGCCGCCTGTCTCGTCAGCCCGATCACCTGGGTGCACCACCTCGTCTGGCTGCTGCCGTCCTTCGCCGTGCTGCTGCACCGGCGCCGGCTGCGGGTCGCGGCGGCCCTGTACGCGGTGCTGTGCAGCAGCGTGGTGTGGTTGTGGTTCGACGACGCGTCGGGCCTCGACGGCTTCCTCGGGAGCAACACCTATGCGTGGATCACGCTCGGGCTGCTGCTGTGGCTGCCCGTCGGTCAGCCGTGGGGGGTCCGGCCCGCCTTGAGCCGCAGGGCGAGAGCGACGCCCGCGGCGCCCAGCGCGGCGGCACCCGCGATCTCGGCCGCGTCGGACCAGCCGAGCCCCGCGTCGTCCGGGGACGCGGCGGCCACGGGCCGTGCGCTGGTCACGGGCGGAGCGGTGGCCACGGGTCGTGCGGCGCGACCGGGCCGCGCGGCGGGCCTGGCCGGGGCGGAGGGACCGGCGGCCGGGACCGCACGTGTGTCGAGCAGCGTTCCCACCGGATCGACACGGTCCTCCGCCTCGAAGCCCCAGTCGAGCAGTGAGCGCGCCTCCTCGTACACGGTCAACCCGCCGCCCGCCTGAGGGTTCATCACCGTGACGACGAGGGTGCGCGTGCCGTGCTTGGCGGCGGCGACCAGAGTGTTGCCCGCGTTGGTGGTGTAGCCGTTCTTGACACCGATCAGGCCCGGGTACGGTTCCACCCCGTTCGCGCCGGTGAGCAGCCGGTTGGTGTTCTGGATCCCGTACGAGGAGCCGCCGTCGCCGGGGAACATCGCCTCGGCGGTGGAGCAGTACCGCGCGAAGTCGGGGTTGCGCAGCCCGGCCCGTCCGAACACCGCCAGGTCGTACGCCGACGAGACCTGCCCGGGTGTGTCGTAGCCGTCGGGCGAGACGACGTGGGTGTCGCGGGCGCCCAGGGAGCGGGCCTTGGCCTGCATCTGGGCGGCGGTGCTCGTCCAGCCGCCGTTCATCGAGGCGAGCACGTGCACGGCGTCGTTGCCGGAGTTGAGGAAGACACCGCGCCACAGGTCCGCCACGCGGTAGGTGATTCCCTCGGCCACGCCGACCATGCTGCTGCCCGCGCCGATGCCCTCCAGCTCCTCCTCCCTGACGGTGTGCCGGGTGCTGCCGGGCATCGTCGGGAGGACGGTGAGGGCGAACAGGGTCTTGAGGGTGCTGGCGGGCGGCAGCCTGCGGTGGGCGTTGTGTGCGGCGAGCACGTCGCCGGTGCGGGCGTCGGCCACCACCCAGGACAGCGCGGAGATGTCCTCGGGGACCTCGGGTGCCCCGGCCCGGGGCCGTACCTGTGTCCCTCGTTCATACAGCGACGAGGGTGGCGACGCGGCGGGCTGCGGCGCCCCTGGGCCCGCATCGGTGAGTGCGGCGGCCGGGCTCTGCGCGGCGGCCAGCACACCGACGACGCAGACGGCGGAGCAGCAGAGGGCGGCCCGCGTGACCGCGGAGCGAGAAGCGGCGGTCCGGAATGGGAATCCGATAGTCATACCGCAAACGTAGGAACGGACTCGCGACACGCCGGGGTGGCCGGGCCGAGTGGCGGCGTCGAGCACCCGGATGCCGCAGACGCGGGGGGTCAGGAGGGCAGGGTGGGCTGAACCTGGCGCAGGAAGGCGGCGTTGTCCGGGGTGGCGCGCAGCCGCTCCAGGAGTGTCTCCAGGCCGGCCTGCCCGTCCCGCGTCCGCAGGGCGCGACGCAGTCCTCGTGCGGCGGTCAACTCGGGTGTGGACAGCAGGAGTTCCTCACGGCGGGTGCCCGAGGGGGTGATGTCGACCGCGGGGAAGACGCGCCGGGCGGCCAGGGTCCGGTCGAGCCGGAGTTCCATGTTGCCGGTGCCCTTGAGCTCTTCGAAGAAGAAGTCGTCGGCGCGGGAACCGGTCTCCACCAGGGCGGTGGCGAGGATGGTGAGCGAACCGCCCTCCTCGGCGAGGCGCGCCGCGCCGAACAGCCTCTTGGGGCCCTGGAGCGCGGCGGCGTCGACACCGCCGCTGAGGGTGCGCCCGCCGGCGGCGGCCGCGTTGTTGTGCGCCCGGCACAGCCGGGTGAGGGAGTCGAGCAGGATCACGACGTCCTGGCCCGCCTCGACGAGCCGCTTGGCCCGTTCGATGACGAGTTCGGCGAGCGCGATGTGCTGCTTCGGCGTCTGGTCGAAGGTGGAGGCGAAGACCTCGCCGCGTACGGAGCGCCGCATGTCGGTGACCTCCTCGGGCCGCTCGTCGAGCAGCACCACCATCAGATGGCATTCGGGGTGGTTGCCGGCCACGGCGGCGGCGATCTGCTGGAGCAGTACCGTCTTGCCGGTCTTGGGCGGGGCGACGATCAGGCCGCGCTGGCCCTTGCCGACCGGCGCGACCAGGTCGACGACGCGTCCGGACAGTCCGCTCGCCGGGTGTTCCAGCCGGAGCCGGTCACGCGGGTGCAGCGGGGTGAGGTCGCCGAAGTGCGGGCGGCGGCGCAGCTCTTCGGGCGTACGGCCGTTGATCCGCTCGACCTCGGTGAGGGTGCGGGGGCCGCCTCGCACGCCTTCCACGGTGTCGCCCTTGCGCAGTCCGTGACGGCGGATCAGCGCGGGGGAGACCTGGAGGTCGGTGGACGAGGGCAGGCAGTTCGCGGAGCGCAGGTGCCCCTTCCCGCTGCCGTCGATGTCGAGGACACCGGTGGCGACCTGGGCTTGGGGCCGCTGCTGTACAGGGGGGCGTTCGAGTGTGGTGGTCATGGGATGTCCTTTCACGGACGGGAATGCGTGTGGCATGCGCAAGGAAGGGGAGGGGCCGCGAAGGGAGGGCGCGGGGCGCGCCTCGGTGCGGCGGGAACATCACCTCGGGTACGACGGGAGCGATCCCTGGCCGTACTCGGGAGGTGTGCCGAGAAGCTGGTGCGCCGGTCGGAATCGACAGCGTCACAGCGGGAGAAGGAACTGGCACCGGCGCCTGGAAGAAGCGGCGTACACGAGTGCTGAGGGAAGAGTACCACCGATGGGACCGGATGGGACGTGATCCGCGTCTCAGTCATGCGATCCGCTCGGTGGCACCGTCGGCGGCGGGGCCGTCGACGCAGGTGGGCGCCGCGCCGCGGTGTACGGCCCGCCCGCCGTCCAAGTGGTCGTGCCGCAGCGGGAGTTCGTCGCCCCCATCTCGGATCCGGGGGCATCGGACCCGAGGCGGGGGCCAGTGGGAAGGATCCTGGATCGGCGAGTCGTACCGGCCGATCCGGTGCCGCCGGGCACGAGCCATGGCGGACCGGTCCGCGGTGCCACCCCGGCCGAAGACCGCCAGGGCGTCCCGGCGAGTCGCACCGGCGGGTCCGCGCACCGGCTGTGCGGTAGCGGCGCTCTGGGGACGAGGTGTCCGCGCTCCGGGTGTGCGATAGCCGCGCTCTGGTCGTGCGGCACCCCTGTTCCGGGAGCGAGGCGTCCGTGCTCGGGGTGTGCGGTATCGGTTCGCCGTCAGCGCCCCTACCCTGAACTGACCGCCTTCGAGCAGCTCGCCGGGTTCCTTCGACCCGATCGGATCACCGAGGTGAGGACCATGACCACGATCGCCATCATCGGAGCGGGCCCCGGCCTCGGCGCCGCTGTCGCCCGGCGCTTCGGCCGCGAGGGCTTCGACGTCGCGCTCGTCTCGCGCAGCCAGGAGCGGGTGGACGGTCTCGCCGCCGAGCTCGCCGACGCCGGAGTCACGGCACGCGGTTTCGCCGCCGACGTACGGGACCCGAAGGCCCTCGCAGCCGCCTTGGACGCCGTGTCCGGAGCCCTGAGCCCGATCGAGGTGCTCCAGTACAGCCCGGTCCCGCACCCGGACTTCATGCGGCCGGTGCTGGAGACCCGACCCGAAGACGTCATCGGTCCGATCGAGCTTTCCGTCTACGGGCCCGTCGCGGCCGTGCGGCAGGTGCTCCCCGGGATGCGCTCGCTCGGCCGCGGCACGGTTCTGCTCGTCAACGGCGGCAGCGCGGTGATCCCGGACGCCGACCGGGCGGGCACCTCGATCGCGTTCGCCGCCGAGAGCGCGTACGGCCATCTGCTGCACGAGACCCTCGGCGGCGACGGCATCCACGTGGGGCAGCTCGTCATTCCCGGCGCGATCATCCCCGGGCACCCGAGGAAGGACCCGGACGCGCTCGCGGAGACCCTCTGGGGCATGCACCGGGACCGGCACGGATTCCGTCACTTCGCCGACGACCTCGACAGCTGACACTCCCTCACGGCGCGTAGTGTCAAGGGGGCATGGCGTCGGCGCGGGCGTCGAGAACATCAGGCGACAGCCGTTCGCCGAGGTGCTGCGCACGCTGCTCTGAGCAGGCAGAATCGATCGTCGTACGGCGCCCGAAGATGTCGTACGAGCGTCAACTCGGCCCAGCAGCAAGGAGAACACGGTGGACACCTCGCCCGGCGCGCCGCACCGCATGGACCCCGCGGGCGGCTGCCCGCACGCCGACAACGAGCGGCTGCTCGCTCGGGGCGCCGTCGCGACGGTGGCACTGCCCGGCGCGGTGGAAGGTGCGGCGGTGCTCGGGCACGAGGCGCTGAAGGAGTTCCTCGCGCACCCGGACGTCGCCAAGGGGGCCCAGCACTTCACGGCCCTGCGCGAGGGGAACATAGCCGCCGGCTGGCCGCTGCTGACCTTCGCTACCGTGCAGGGGATGACGACCGCCGACGGTGACGACCACCGGCGGCTGCGATCCCTCGTCAGCAAGGCGTTCACCGTGCGACGGGTCGAGCAACTGCGCCCCCGCATCGAGGAGTTGACCTCCGGACTGCTCGACGGCCTGCACGCGGCGGCGGAGGAGGGCGGGGGAGTGGCCGACCTGCGCCGGCACTTCGCGCTCCCGCTGCCGATGGGTGTCATCGGTGAACTCCTCGGTGTCGAAGCCGAGTACCTCGACCGGCTGCACCATCTGTCGAACCAGGTCGTCGCCACCGACATCGGCCCGGAGCAGGCCGTCGCCGCGAACCGCGAACTGGTGGCGGTGCTCAGTGCTGTGGCGGCCGCGCGCGCGGAGAGCCCCGGCGACGACCTCACCAGCGCGCTGATCGCCGCCCGGGACGAGGAGGGCGACCGGCTCAGCCAGCAGGAACTCATCGGCACCCTGGTGCTCATGATCATCGCCGGGCACGAGACCACACTGAACCTGATCACCAACGCCGTGCGGGCGTTGTGCGGGCACCGGGACCAACTGGAGTCGGTCCAGAAGGGCGAGTCGAGCTGGGCGGACGTCGTCGAGGAGACCCTGCGCTGGGACGCGCCCGTCAGCTACTTCCCGTTCCGCTACCCGGTGCGGGACCTGACCGTCGACGGGACCGTCATTCCCCGGGGCACGCCCGTCCTCGCCGGTTACTCGGCCGCCGGCCGCGACCGGGCCGCGCACGGTCCGGACGCCGACCGCTTCGACATCACCCGTTCCGGGCGGCCCGGCGCCGTCCGGCACCTCTCCCTCGGGCACGGCGCCCACTACTGCCTCGGCGCCCCGCTCGCCCGGATGGAGGCCACCATCGCCCTTGAGCGGCTGTTCACCCGCTTCCCCGACCTGGACCTCGCCGTGTCCGAGGCTGAGCTCATCCGGCACGCCAGCTTCGTGGGCAACAGCGTCCGGGCCCTTCCCGTGCGGCCGGGAGCCTCGCGCCTCTGACGCCGCGCCCACCGGCCGGGTACGAAGACGCGCCGGGCCGGGGGCTCGCGTCCCCGCCCGGCGCGTGCCCGAATCCGGTGACACGGACCCGCCGGACGTGTCCCGGCTTCCCGCGAACAAAAAATCACCGGCGCCTGTCGATTCGCCGGGGCGCCGTTCGTCGGTGCGGTGTAGGAAGCTCATGAGCACCGGGAGGAACCATGAAGTACATGCTGCTGGTCTGCGGCGACGACACTGCTGACGCGTCCGGCATGGCGCCCGTCGAACCCTGGGTCGAGGAGCTGGGCGCCGAGCGCGGCGTGCGGCTGCACGGCCACCGGCTCCGGCTGCCCGCCGAGGCGGTCACCGTCCGGGTGCGCGACGGCGAAGTGCTGCGCACCGACGGGCCGTTCGCCGAGACGAAGGAGTACGTCGCCGGCTTCGACATCCTCGACTGCGCCGACATGGAGGAGGCCGTGGAGGCCGCCGCGAAGCACCCGGTCGCCACCATCGGAGCCATGGAGGTCCGCGCGTTCTGGGACGACGAGGACGCCGGGGACGAGATCCGACGCCTCGACGCGGAGCTCACCGAGGCCGCCCGCGAGCGTGACATCGAGCGGGCGATGGCCTGCTACGCCCCGGACGTCGAGGTGTTCCACCCCGTGAGCGGCCTGGAACAGAGCGGCGCCGACGCCCTGCGCAAGGCGGAGGAACAGTGGTTCTCGACGCTCGCAGGACCCGCCGACCGCGAGGTGCTCGACTTCCGTCTGCGTATCGACGAGAGCGTCGCCTTCAGCCATGCCCTGGTGCGTCTGCGCGCCCCGCTCGTCGACGGCGGAACACTGGACACGACCGCACGCGTCACCACGGGCTACCGCGCGGCCGGCGACCGCTGGCAGATCGTCCACCAGCACACGTCGGTGCCGTCGGCCGCCGACAGTCCGGGGACCGGGGAGCTCCGGTCGTGAAGTACGCCCTGTTCATCTGCACGTCCGTCGGCGGCGAGGAGCTCGGTCCCGAGGAGATCGCCGACGACCCCCGGTTCACCTCGTACATCCAAGAGGTGCGCGACCCCGACATCGTGAGGTTCGGTGTCAGGCTGCGGCCGGCCACCGACGCCACCACGGTACGGGTACAGGGAGACGAAGTCCTGCTCAGCGACGGACCGTTCGTCGAATCGAAGGAGTACATCGCGGGCATCGACATCATCGAGGTCGCCGACCTCGACGAGGCCATCGCGCTCGTGTCCCGGCATCCGGCGGCGCTGGGCGGCGGTTCGGTGGAGGTGCGGCCGGTCTGGGAGTGAACGACGACGTCGAGGAGGCCGTCGCCGCCGCGTTCCGCGAGGAGTGGGGCCAGGTCGTCGCCACCCTGATCCGGGTGACCGGCGACTGGGACCTCGCCGAGGAGTGCGCGCAGGACGCCTTCGCCCAGGCGCTCGACCGGTGGCGGCGCGACGGAGTACCGCGCCGCCCCGGCGCCTGGCTGACCACGACCGCGCGCAACCGCGCCCTGGACGTGCTGCGCCGGGACGCGGTCGGTGCGCGGAAGCTGCGGGAGGTGGCGGTGTCGACGCGCGACGAGGGGCCGTACAACCTGTACGGCTCGTACGACCCGTACAGTCCGTACGATCCCGACGACCCGGAATGCGACGACGGGAGCGGAGTCCGCGACGACCGGCTGCGGTTGATCTTCACCTGCTGCCACCCGGCGCTGCCCGTCGAGGCCCGGGTGGCGCTCACCCTGCGTACCCTGGCCGGGCTGACCACGCCCGAGATCGCACGCGCCTTCCTTGTCCCCGAGGCGACGATGGCGCAGCGCCTGGTGCGCGCCAAACGGAAGATCCGCAACGCGGGCATCCCGTACCGCGTACCGCCCGCGCACCTCCTGCCCGAACGGACCACGGGCGTCCTCGGCGTCCTCTACCTGCTCTTCAACGAGGGGTACGCGGCGACGGCCGGCGAGGATCTGGTCCGCACGAACCTCTCCGTCGAGGCGATCCGCCTCGCCCGCGTCCTGGCCCGCCTGATGCCCGACGAACCCGAAGTCCTCGGTCTGCTGGCGCTGTTGCTGCTGCACGACGCGCGCCGCGGAACGCGCGTCGACGCCGCGGGCGACCTGGTGACCCTGGAGGACCAGGACCGTACGGCATGGGACAGGTCCGAGGCCGACGAGGGCGCCGCACTGCTGGAGACCGCCCTGCGCCGGGGGCGCCCCGGCCCGTACCAGATCCAGGCCGCGATCGCCGCCTGCCACACCACCGCCGCCACGGCCGCGGAGACCGACTGGGCCGACATCGCGGCCCTCTACGGCGAGCTCCGGCGCTTCGTGCCCTCCGCCGTGGTCCGGCTCAACCGAGCGGTCGCCGTGGGCATGTCCGAAGGCCCCGACGCCGGGCTCGCGCTGGTCGCCGAACTGGAGGCGGAGGGCGAGCTCGACACGTACCACCTGCTGCCCGCCACCCGCGCGGACCTGCTGCGCCGCGCCGGACGCATGACGGAGGCCGCCGAGGCGTACGAAAGGTCCCTCGAACTGGTGGAGAACGCGGCCGAGCGGAAGTTTCTGGAGAAGCGGCTCGCGGAGTGTCGATCGGCGTAGGGGCCCTTCGTCGGTTTTGGGTTTGGAAAATGTAGGAGGCTCACCAGGAAAGGCCCAGGTCAACACTTCTGAACTGGGACTTTCTGGGTTCCTTGATTGATGCACGGTCCATTCCACTGCTCAATGAAGCGGGAAATTGGGCCTGATGGGTCCAAGACGGGTCCCGCGTGTGACCCAACGGGCCCGGAGCCGGTCAGGCAACCCGGCGGATGTCGTCGCGTATCTCCCAGCGGATCCGCAGGCGGCAAAACCAGTGCAGGTGGGCGAAGGTGCGCTCCACGACCCAACGTTGGGCGCCCAGGCCGGAGCCGTGTTCAGTGCCGCGGCGGGCGATCGGCAGTTTCACGCCGAGATCCCGGACCAGTCGGCGGTACTTGTCATGGTCGTAGCCGCGGTCGCCCAGCACCACGTCGGGGTGGTGCCGGGGCCGGCCGCGCACGGGCGGCACGGCCTGGAGCAACGGGACCAGCTGGGTGGTCTCCAGCAGGTCATACCGGAGCCCCAGCCGAGTTCCTGCGGCAGGTGTTCCCAGGCGATCCCGGTGTGCAGCGCACAGCCCGCGCGAACTCCTCCGAGGTTCGGTGGAAGAAGGCCCTCTTGAGCTCCTTGTTTCCTCTCCAGGAGGGCTGTTCGCCACGGATCGACGACCCAGAACTGCGGGGTGCCGGGGCGAGACCGGCGTAGGCGGTGAGGTGGCCGGCGGTCGGGAAGGTGCTGCCGTCACCGACCTCGATCAGGATCCTGGCTCCTGTGCCAATGAGTTGAGACGTCGAACGCCTCCCTCAACGGCACGGGAGCCTTGTCCGTTGCGGATGGCGACATCGTCGCCCGATCAGTGGCCACTCTGAAAGAGTTCAGTTCGACAGCGGTGTACTCGGGCCACATCGATTCGAGGATCTGGCAGGTTGCGGGTCCAGGCAGCGTCAGCAATTTGCCGCCGATCCACCGTCGGAACTGTGTCTCGCCGCATGTCGGGTTGGTAGGGCTGTTCCCGAAGAGCCAGGCCGTAGAACCAAGTAGGACCCGCAGTCCCCATCCTCCGCCGGGCGGCGCTTCACGCGGCGCCCGGCGTTTTTGCACCGTCTGACGAACACAGGGCCGGAACACTGCAAGCCAGGTGTTCGAGGGTTCGCTGCACAGACCCAGCATCTGGGCCCTGATGCCCGCACTAGCAAACCGGAAGCCGAAACGGCCCGCCGGAGAATCCGACGGACCGTCACGAAAGATCGAGACTAGGACTTACTGTTGCTCCGCTTGAATATCCGTAATTTGACCGCCTTCCTGACCCTCCAGAGCAAGGTGACGGTGAAGAGGGCAAAGACGGACAGCCGGAACACTTCGTCAGCGAATATCTGGCTGGGGTGATCCAGCAGCTTCACCCCGATGATTAGCAACTGCCAGAAGTGGACGAATGTCCCCATCATCCGAAGTGGTTGTATCGCCAGGACTGGGTGTGCGCGAGGCTAAGGTCTTCCCCGGTCACTCCGCTATCTCGTTCTCCGCGGTTTGCGTATCGCGATCGCGATAGCTGCCCCGACGATAATTCCAGGGATGACCAGGATTCCGAGTGACAATTTTGGCATCACGAGGTGCGCCAGGTAGATGCTGCTCACGCTGGCGATGGCAGCGATGATGGACCCGATACGGTCGGGTTTACGATCAGACGAGCGCATTTGTGTCATCTTTTTCAGCCCCATCGATAACTGCCCATTCCGGCTACACAGCCGAAGCCGCCGGCGAGCCCGGCCATGCCCCAGTCGACTGGCCCAGACCAGAAACCGTACGTGATGACCGGCCCAGCTGCGCCTCCGCCCCACCACGCGCACTGTCTGACGTAGTGATTGTGGAATATGCGAGACGCAGCCACATGATAGAGGTGGAAAACGCGATGGTGCCTCATGTAGTGGACGGCTCGGTAGCGTGCACGATGCCAGTAGCGGCGCCAATGCGGCCATTGCCCATCGAGGCCACTGTCTCAGAAACCGTTCTCGCTCACGGACTGCGTCACTGCCGCTACCGAGGCCTGGCAAAGACGCACGTCCAACACGTGCTCACAGCCGCCGGAACCAACATCGTCCGACTCAGCGAATGCTTCCCACCCGGCACCACACCGGCTTCTCCACCACGACCACCCAGCCACTTCCGGCAGCTCTGCGGAAGGCTGACGGCCTAGAGATCACCAACAGCATCCGGAAAGTGAGCCAGAACCCGAGTTTCGACGTCACCCGGGTGCTTGCTCGGGCAGCATCGGGGGTGCTCCTGCTGAAGGGCCCTGACCAATGCTGAGGTACACGTGATGGTGTGCGTTGTCGGCGGGTTATGGCACCGAATCCGGCGGCCCGGGCGGCACGTATCAGGCGGTCGAGGTAATTGCTCGGGTGACGGCCGTGGTCGCCGGGCTTGGGCGGCCGGGGAGTCGCGCTACGAGAACCCGGCGGATCTCGGGAGGTGCGCCTTCGACGTGCAGCAGGCTCACCCCGGGCGGCAGCACGGGAGAGAGCCGGGAGGGCACCGTTGTCACCCCGAAGCCACCGGCGACCAGCTGAAGCTTCGTCAGCCAGTCGCGCGCGTAGTGGACGATGTGCGGCCGACCGGGCAGGCCGGGCCAGACGCCGAGCAGTGGCTCGGCGTTCGACGCCGGGGTGGCGATCCACGGGAGGTCGACCAGCTCGTCGACATGCGCCGAGGTGCGGCCGGCGAAGTCTCCGGTCGAAGGCGCCGCCACGACCAGTTCGGTGTCCGCAACGTTCTCGACGTGCAGGCGCGGCGACTCGCCGTCCAAGGGGCGGTGGGGTGGGCGGGACGTCAGTACGGCGAGGTCGATCGAGCCCGCGCGCAGTGCCCGGATCAGCGTGGGCGTGGTGCCCTCGGTCGTCGTGACCGTGATCTGCGGGTCGGTCGCCGCGAGGCGGGCGAGCGAGGGAGGCAGGATGGCCGCGCCCGCGCTCAGGAAGAGTCCGAGCCGCACCCGTTCGGTCCGCGGGACGATGCCGGTGAGGTCGCGCTCGGCCGCTGTCAGGCAGTCCAGGATCGTGCGAGCGTGACGCAGCAGAGTCAGACCCGCGGGGGTGAGCCGCACTCCGTCGGGGCGGCGTTCGAACAGGGCGGTGCCCGCGCTTCGTTCGAGGGAGGCGGCCTGGCGTGAGACCGCCGACTGGGTGTAGCCGAGCCGGGCGGCTGCTGCGGTGAAGCTGCCGGACTCGGCGATCTGCTGCAGGACCCGCAGGCCTGTGCTGGAGATGTCCATGCGGCATACGCATACCACGGATGCTTGATCGTCGCTTCCCGCATGTCTGCCTGACTCCTAGTGTCGATCGCGACGAACACGGACGAACCCGGAGGTCATCACGTGCGAGCAGCAGTTCTGACGCAGTTCGGTGCCCCGCTCACGGTGCGGGAGGTGCCCGACCCCGAGGCCGGCGGCGGCGAGGTGGTGGTCGAGGTGGTCGCCACCTGTGTGGCCCCGTACGCGGCCGAGGTCTTCAGCGGCGAGCGGAACTACCCCCTGGTCCCTCCCGTCGTGCCCGGGATCGGCGGCGTGGGACGGGTCGTCCACGCGGGCCCGGACGCCACCCGGCTGCGCCCCGGCGACCTGGTGTGGTGCGACTGCACGGTGCGCTCGCGGGACGACGCACTGACACCCGACATCACGCTCCAGGGCTGGAGCTCTCGCGGCGAGGGCGGCGCGCGGCTCGCCCGGAACCTGCACGACGGATCGTTCGCCGAGCTCATGCGGGTCCCGACGGAGAACGTCTTCCCGCTGCCCGCAGCCGCGGGGGAAGACCCGTCCCGCTGGGCCGCGCTCGGCGTGCACGTCATCCCTTACGGCGGGCTGCTGGCCGGAGGCCTCGCAGCCGGTGAGACGCTGCTCGTCAGCGGGGCCACCGGCAACCTCGGCAGCAGTGCGGTCGCGGTCGCGCTCGCCATGGGGGCGGGCCGCGTGGTCGCCCCAGGCCGCAACCGGGCCGCGCTCGACCTCCTCGCCGACCGGTTCGGTCCGCGTGTGTGTCCGGTCCCGCTCACCGGGGACGAGGCCGGCGACCGCGCGGCGATGTCCGCGGCGGGCGACGGCCCGATCGACATGATGATCGACCTGCTACCGCCGAGCGCACCCAGCTCGGCGGCGCGCACGGCGGCCATGACCGTGCGCGAGTACGGCCGAGTCGTTCTCATGGGCGGCGTCGGCATGCTCGGTGGCGACGACCTCGCACTCCCGTACCCGTGGATCATGCGCAACTCAATCTCCGTGCGCGGCCAGTGGATGTACCCGCGTACAGCGAACGTCGGTATCATCCGGCTCCTCGCCTCGGGCACCCTGGACCTCGCCTCCGAACGGGTCCGGTCGTTCGGCCTCAGCGCCGTCAACGACGCCGTCACACACGCCGCCGCGCATGGCGGCCCGTTCGACCGGACCGCCCTCACCCCACCGGCTTGCTGACAAGATCTCGACGAGACGGGCCCGCTGGGTCGAATCCGGGCGAAGGAGTGAGCACCTGACGCCCCGTTGACTGAACGAACCATATTGATTGTGCAGTTCAGGGCACGGGTGGGGTTGTCGCCCAGTACGGTCTGCGGTCGCAATGAGCGATCGTGTGCCCGAGCGGGATCTGTCGAGGTGGGCCGTTGGTGGAGATCCGCGACAAGCTCGTCGCCCGCATCGCCGAAGCCGAACACGAGGGCTGGCTCGGCGAGGTCGAAGGACTCCGGGTCAGCTTGGCCGGCGCCGAAGACAAGCTCGCCCAGGTCGACGCACTGGTCGAGAGACAGTCGGCTGCGGTCCAGCTCGGAATGCCGGGCTTCAGCCGGTCTGGAGGAACCGCTGGGACGCCGAGACCAACGTCATGATCGAACCCCAAGGCGAGCGAAGAGGAAGATTAGAACGGAACCGACAGCCCGGCCTCGCGCAGCTGGGACAGGGCTGTGGACATGCATTGCTGCACAGTCCTCCCATCGGCACGCATTCCTTGCTCCAAGGGCCCCCACTGGCAGCGAACGTCCACGCCGGCGAGTTGTCGGCCACCCTCTCGGCGTCCACTCTGATCATGGCGTTCACGCCCTGCTCACCCAGCCATTCCAGGATGAGCAGTGTCACGTCCTCGATGCCACCATCCTGGTCGATCTTTGGCCAGCGGCCCTGGTTTCCTGTCATTGCCCAGACTCTACCGAGGGGGCCGAAGCAGTCGGCTGTCCAGCGGTCAGGTCGGGAGGCTCAGCGCCTGGTCTCCGTTCTGGCAAAGAGTTCAGCGCACTCGCTGGCGAAGGAACAGAGCTGGTGCACGACCTGCCGGTACTCCTGCGGATCCCGCACCATGTTCGGCGTGGCATCGGTCCACTGCTGCCACAGGCCGCCGGCGGCAAGGTATGGCGATGCTCGCTCGGTTCCAAGGACGGCATCGAGGTGAAGCAGTGTGCTGAGAGCAAAGGTGCGGTCGTAGACGAGGTCGGCTTGAGGCGAATAGCGATCAAGGTATCTGCAGACCAGATCGGCGTCCGCGCTGGTGCCGAAGGTGGCAAGAGTGATGCAGTAGGCCCCGCTGTAGGGGCCTCCGCTGGCCAGCAGCAGTTCGCCGATGCGGCTGCGGAACTCGGTCCTGCCCGCCACAGCAACCAGCCAGGAGGCAGTCCTGCACTCTCGCCAACCGCCTTCGAAAAGGATGCCGAGCTCGGCGGGAGTGATCTCCCCGGCAGCCTGGACCAGTTCCCTCACGAACAGGTCGCGCTCAGTCCCGCTCAACCGCAGCGAGCTTCCACCCAGCCGCATGTACCGCCGACCGGGCGTGACGAATCGTCGGATCAGGTCCATCAGCTCGGGGTCGGTGTTGGCATAGCGCATGGCTGCATCTTTGCCCGGCGAGGACCCAGCTGCCAGCGGTCTACCCAGAGCCCCGAGTAGCGATCGCTGGTTCAGAGAAGCAGGCGTGCTCGTGTATGCAGGCGGTGCCGTCTTGATGGCCGCTCTCAAGGAGTCCGTGGCCAAGGCCCGCAAGTCCCGAGGCGAGGACGCCACCGTCCACGACATGTCCAAGAAGAAGACCGCAGCCAAAAAGACGACGACCACAAAGACGGCACAGAAGAAGCAGCCCGCCAAGAAGGCAGCCAAGAAGACGGCGGCGCGGAAACCGCGGCGCAGCGCCTGAACCTGCTCACTGCCCGGCTGAGCGTGGCGGCGTCGAAAGGGAGGAACAGGCGAGACCCCGTCCATCCGCTGGGGGGAGCGGATGAACGGGGCCGGTATAGGACAGTCCGGTCGACCTACCGCGGGTCTGCGGCTTGCGATGCCTACCGTTTCCGCTGCCGAGAAGCTCGGGGGCCAACCCCTTGGGCGGCTCCGGAGCTCCAGCAGCCTCCGGGTACAGGAGGCGCTTCGCCTCGTCCAAGCTCACCGCGAACCCGTAGGGCTCCCAGGAGTGTCCATTCCACCGTTCGATGACGCGCGGCGCGTCAGCATTCGTCACGTTGTCCTCGCCAAGCCGGTGGCAGCAGGGCCGCCGAGTAGCCGGTCCCCGCCCCGATCTCCAGAAACCGGTGTCCGTCCCTCGACGTTCAGGCTCTCGATCATGTGGCCAGGCTCAGATCCAGGTGTCGAGCCACATTCTGGCGAGCCAGTCGGCACGCGGGATCGTCTGTCCGGTGTGGATCGGGAAGAAATAGATGAAGTTCCAGGCGATGAGCAGGACAAGGACGCTTGCGGCCACCGCACCCCGTATGCGGCGCTTTTCGGTCGCTCCCGCCGGACCCAGCAGCGCTCCCAGCATCATCGTCACGGCCAGGCACAGGTACGGCACGAAGACGACCGCGTAGAAGGAGAAGATCGTGCGGTCCTGGTACAGGAACCAGGGCAGATAACCGGCGCCCACCGCACAGAGGATGGCGCCGGAGCGCCAGTCGCGGCGCAGCGCCCATCGGTAGAGCAGGTACACGAGTGCGCAGCATGCCGACCACCACAGGAGCGGTGTTCCCAGGGCGAGGATCGCCTGTGTGCAGCCGGCCGCCGCGTGGCAGCCGTCTTTACCGGGTGCCGGCGACTGGTAATGGAACAGCACAGGGCGGCCGACGACCAGCCAACTCCAGGGATTCGACTCGTACTTGTGGGGAGTACTCAGCCCCACGTTGAACTGGTAGACGCCGTGCTCGTAGTGCCACAGGCTGCGCAGCGGGGCCGGAATCCACGACCATGTGCCGCCGCGGGCGTCCGCCCAGTGGCGTCCGTAGCCGTTGTCGGACAGGAACCAGCCGGTCCATGTCGCCAGATACGTCAGGACAGCGACCGGGGCGAGGGACAGCACCGACCAGCCGAGGTCCTTGCGCAGCACCGCGCGGTAGGCGCGGCGCGCCCCAGCTACGCGGCGAGAGCCGACGTCCCACAGCAGGGTGAGGATCACGAAGAAGGCGAGGAAGTACAGGCCGTTCCACTTGGTTGAGGCCGCCAGTCCCAGGCAGAGGCCGGCAGCGAGCCGCCAGGGACGCGCTCCCGTCCCGGCATGGTCGCCGGTGTGTCCGTCCGGGCGCGCTCGGCCGTCCTCGTCGACCGGTAGAGCTGCCGCGAGCCGGGCTCGCGCACTGTCCCGGTCGATGAGCAGGCAGCCGAACGCCGCCAGTACGAAGAACATGACGACGAGGTCGAGCAGAGCGGTGCGGCTCATCACGTAGTGCAGACCGTCCACCGCCATCAATGCTCCGGCCAGGCAGCCCAGCGGTGTCGAACGGAACAGGCGGCGTCCTATTCGGCACAGCATCAGCACCGACAGCGTGCCGAGGAGCGCTGTCATGAAGCGCCAGCCGAAGGGGGTGAGGCCGAACATCCACTCGCCAAGGGCGATGACCCATTTGCCCGTCGGCGGGTGCGCGACGAATGACCCGGTGTCGGAGAGCGGGATCACCTGGGGATCGGCCAGGATCTGCGGGTCGGAGATCTGGCCCTTCGGCCAGGTTCCCTCGTAGCCGAGCTGCAGCAAGGACCATGCGTCCTTGGCGTAGTACGTCTCGTCGAACACGACCGCCCCCGGGCTGCCCAGACGCCAAAAGCGCGGCAGCCCGGCAAGGAGCGCCACCAGCAGCGGGCCGCCCCATTGCGACCAGCGCGCCAGACGGCACGCCGCTACTGGGGACAGCCCGAGCGTGCGCCAAAGCCGTGACCCGGGTTCGGGAAACGGCACGACCAGGCGGTCGCGCACGAACGTAGGCGGGCGCTCGGCATGCCCGAAGTGCCGCAGCCGCCGCTCCCAGGAGACCGGCCGACGATTCGCCCCCTCCAGTGACTCGTCGACAAACGCGGACGTTTTCTCATGGATCACGTGGTGAACCTTCGCATCGCGGAGAACAAGACGAGCGGGAGCAACGGCCCGGCAAACGGTGGTCGGTGGTCGTCACGCCGGCTCAAGTCAGCCCTCGCTGATCGGGACTGCCTGGACCGGGACAATGCGCTGCCTGGGTGGTCGAGGTCGGCACCGGCTCGGGCGTTGAGAAGCGGTACGGCATCGGCACCCTCTTGGCAGCGGAGGCGGAGCGAGCAGCAGACGACATCGCAACCAACCTGGCAGAGGTGACGGGGCGAGGTCGAGGACCACTACTGACCCTTGGTGTCGGATGTGCAGTGAAGTCCAGGTTCGGCCGGTTTCGGTGAGGCAGTCATTGATGAGGGCGGGATGTCGTTGGACGTGTGCCGGTCCGCGACGGAAGGTGCGCTCAAGGTGTTCGGGATCGGTGAACGCGGTGTTGGCCATGGGCCTCGCCGCAGCAGCGACCAAACGTCCTCGACAGGGTTCAGATCGGGAGCATAGGACGGGAGTTGGAAGATTGTGAGCCAGTCGTGGTCAGCCCCGCCCTGACACAGTCCGGCCGTCCTGTGGATGTTCCGATTGTCTCAGACGATCACCACGGGGACCGAGCTGAAGATGCGCACGGACCAGAAGGGCATCGTAATCCGTCCACGAAAAGCTCTTCCGGGCTCCCTGAAAGGGCAGTTGGAGCAGCTATTTCTGGCGAAGAAGCACTGCCGCAGTCGTCGTCGGCAGCCAAGAAGACGACGGCGCGGAAACCGCGGCGCAGCGCCTGAACCTGCTCACTGCCCAGCTGAGCGTGGCGGCGTCGAAAGGGAGGAACAGGCGAGACCCCGTCCATCCGCTGGGGGAGCGGATGAACGGGGCCGGTACAGGACGGTCCGGTCGACCTACCGCGGGCCTGGGGCTGGCGCGAGAATCCGCCCGCCGTGCTTGGCCCGGGCCAGCCACCAGGGGAGCCGGCCAACGTACTCACCGGGCCCCAAATCACGCCAGGACGTAGGAATACAATCCCAGTGACAATGCTCGCCATGGCCGTCGCGGACCATTCCCAGTCCGTACGGGGAGCAGGTCACGCCATCATGGCTGTTGGCCTTACGAAAGGGGCCATCCCCGCGTCCGCGGGAAGACGGGCGAGAGGCGCTTGACGATCTTCATCGGCCTGGAACATCCCACGAACGCGGGGATTCCCGGACAGCGCACCGATCCGGACAGCTCCGAGTTCGTCCAGCCCACCCACGTGCCCCGCCCCCATGACGCCCGGTTACGCGCACGCCTGACCGCCGCGGTGACCGAACCGGAACGTCGGCGTGAGGGCATGAGCCCCAGAATGCGGCGGTGCCCCGATCGCCCAGGGTGATCGGGGCACCGCCGCATTGCCGTCCGGGTAGCTACTCCGCCGCGCTACTCGAAGGAGAGGGTGCCCTGGCCGGGCTGGCTGAGGTAGTTCTGCCAGCCGGAGGAGAGCGGCTGGTTGGCGCCGAAACTGGTGCCGGAGCCGAGGTGGGTGGCGATGGTTCCGTCGGTGCCCTGGATGACGAGGTCGGCCTTGCCGTCGCCGTTGATGTCGGGGAAGGTCAGGCGACCCTGGCCGGGCTGGCTGAGGTAGTTCTGCCAGCCGGAGGAGAGCGGCTGGTTGGCGCCGAAACTGGTGCCGGAGCCGTTGTTGAAGTGGACGCCGATGGTGCCGTCGGTGCCCTGGACCAGGAGATCCTTGTTGCCGTCGCCGTTGATGTCGGCGTAGTACAGGCGGCCCTGACCGGCGCCGCCGAGGAAGTTCTGCCAGCCCGCGCTGACCGTGGTGCTGGCACCGAAGCTCGTCCCCGAACCCGGACGGAGCCCGATCGTCCCGTCCGTGCTCAACACCATCAGATCGGCCTTGCCGTCACCCGTGACGTCCGCGCGATTGTTGGTGTCCTGGATGTTGTCGTAGCGGCGGGGGCTGAAGGTGCCGTGACCGCTGTAATAGGGGTAGGGGATGCTGTGGTGGACGGCGCCGCTGCTGCCGGACTCCTCCAGCGCGTCGTACGTGGAGTGATCGGAGCTCGTCCATCCGTTGAAGATGACCACATGGCCGCTGGCGCCCGAGTCCGGGTTGAGGAGGACGTCACCCGGCTTGAGGGACTCCTTGGCTATGGAGGAGGTGTAGTTCAGCAGAGTGCCGGTGGTCTCGCCCCAGTTGTTCCCGCTGGAGGAGTCCAGGTGCCAGGCCATGGAGACGAAGCCGGAGCAGTCGGTGCGGTACTTGCCGTTGGCGTCGGTGCGGTAGCTGGTCATGCTGTACGGCACGCCTGCGTCGACCCACGACTGGGCTCGGGCAATGACGTCCGCCCTGCTGATGCTGCCCCCTGCCGAGGAATCCGCGGTCAAAGTCGCGAAGGCGCCGACCGGCCTGGGTGCGGCGGCCAACTGCGCCACTGAGGCGGTCGTCGGGTTGGGCACGGTCGGGGTGAAGTGGGTCAGTAAGCCCGAGTTCGCCGTACTGGACGCGTCGGCGGACGGCGCCGGGGTGTCGGCGACGGCCTGCCCCAGCGTCATGGCGGTGACCGCGCCGACGACCGCGACGGACAGGGAGAGACGTTTGATCATGTTCATGACATACTCCTGATGAGGTTTGTAGCGCAGAGGTTCTCCGGGTCCGGAGAACCAGGAGCTGAACTGTGAAGAGGGCGAGCGGGATCGCTGTCGCACGGGCGCGACGATCTGGCGGCGCGGCTCGTGGGAGTCGGAGAGGGCGGCGACGCGGGCGCCTGCCTTCGGGGAGTGACGTCGGGCCGGGGTTCGGCTCGCGACTCCCCTTCTCAGGGCTTCAGTTGGGGTACGTCCCATCCGACGGCATGTCGGAGGCCGGTGGCGGGCCTTGCGCCTGAGGAGGAGGCTTGGCGGCCGGGGCCGGGATTACTACGAGGCGATGCCGTGCGATGCGATGTGGTGCGGGGACGTTCCAGTGCGTGCCCCGCGTCGCGAAGGTGAGTGGCAGTCAGCCGCCCTTGCCGCCGGCCCGGCAGGTGGGAATGTCGACGCCGGCCGGTGTGCCTGCGGGCGGTGCGCCCGTGAACCCCCGTGGTGGGCCTCGGCTCGCCGTCCCGGCCGGTCTTCCTGAGGTGGTCGGCGGGGTGTGGGCCGGGAGGGCGGGCAGGTTCAGTGAGCAGGCGACGGTAGTGGTCGAGTGAGTGGTCCTGGTCATGACGATCCCCCCGGATGGCCGCGCGGTGATTGGCTCAAGAGCGGTAACTGTGGATCAGGGTCATTCCGTCAGGCGGCCCTTCGGAGGGGCTCGCACTTCCCGGGGCCCCGCCGGCAGAGCGCCATCCGCTCCGATCGCGCCGCAGACCGTGCCGCAGACCGGGGCGCGCTCGCCCGAGGAGCGTCCGGCGCCGAGTGTCCGGTATCGGCTAGCCCCTGACCTTGGCCTGGGCGGCGGCGACGTAGCGCACGGTGAACAGGACGGGGACGACGAATCCGGCGGCCTGGACAAGTGTCGCCGTCGTGGAGTGGCCCTGGCCGGTGTGGGCGAGGGCCGCGAGGGCGCCGGCCGTGACGGCGAAGGCGGCGGTCCATACGGTGGTGATGACCACGTTGACCCGGACGAAGGGCTTGAGGCTCCAGACTTCGGGTGGGGTGGTGCGCTTGGCGATGCCCAGCGTGAACGGCTTGCCCGCGAACAGTGAGGCCCCGGCGATGAGGGCCAGGGTCGCCGAGGAGAGCGCCGCCGAGTAGGCGTGTGCGACCGAATGGGGGTCCGCGAAGGCGACGCCTGCCAGGACCGCGAAGAAGACGGCCGAGCCGGTTTCCATGATCAGCGCCTCGAGCCCGACTCCCGTCCGCCGCTGCTGGGCAATCACCGCCACCGCCACCAGCAGACCGGCGAGCGCCCCCCACTGCCACTGGGCGGACGGGACCAGTGCGAAGACGATCCATGGAAGGAAGGCGCGTACGTACGACATCGAAGACCCCCGGGTTGCTGACGTTCCTGTTTTGACATGTCGAAACTAGAAGTTCCACCATCGACGTGTCAAGAGTGGAAGGTAAACTGATGGCATGAGCCTTCGACACGCCCTCCTCGGGCTCCTGTCAGAGCGCCCCGCCAGCGGCTACGACCTGCTGAAGCGCTTCGAGACCTCTTTGGCCAACGCCTGGCCCGCCACGCAGAGCCAGATGTACACGGAGCTGTCCAAGCTCGCCGACAACGGCCTGATCAGCGTCTCGACCCAGGGCCCGCGTGGCCGTAAGGAGTACACCCTCACCGACGAGGGCCTGGCGGAACTGCGCCACTGGCTGACGGAGATCAAGCCCCAACGCCACACCCGCAGCGACATCCTGCTGCGGGTCTTCTTCCTCAACGTGATCACACCCGACCAGGCGCGCGGCTACCTCACCGAACTCATGGAGCTGTCGGAGCAGGAGCACGAGGCCTTGCGTCGGCTGGCCGACTCCATCGACTGGGGCGACGACCCACTGTCGGTGAACGGCAAGATCGCCCTGGAGTACGGCCTCCGCTTCAACACAATGCGCCGCAAGTGGGCCGCGTGGGCGGCCGACCAGATCCGCTAGATGATCGATTCCAAGTCAGTGGTCGTAGGCGGTCAGTGAGCGTAGGACGGGCTGTCCGGTGTGGTCGTCGTGCCAGATCGCGGCGGTCAGCGCGAGGATGCGCTGCATGACGCGGGCGATCACACCGCCTGGTGCGCGGCCTCGGTGCTGTTCGAGGTCGAGTTGGCCCTTGAAGGTCTCGTTGACCGACTCGATGACCTGCCGCAATGGTTTGAACAGCGGGGCGCCGGGCCGTTCTGGCTCGCGTTTGCGGGCCGGCCGCAGCAGCCGGATGTCCCGTTTGGCGAGCTCGTCTTCGAAGGCGCGGCCGTAGTAGTTCTTGTCGCCAATCATCGTCTGTCCAGGGCGGGTGGAGGTCAGGCCCGGTTCGGCGGCGAGCAGGTCCAGCAGGGTCTCGCGTTCGTCGGCCTTGGCCCCGGTCAGGGCGAACGCGACGGGCAGGCCCTGGAGGGTGCACACCAGGTGCAGACGCATGCCCCAGAAGAAGCGGCTGCGACTGGCGCAATACCCGTACTCGGCGCATCCAGCCAGGTCGGAGCGTTTGACGGTCTCGCGTGAGCGGCCGCATTCCACCGGTGTGGAGTCCACGATCCACACTTCGTCGCTCCACGCGGAGGTATCTGTGGCCGGCAGCCGGGTGACCCGGCGGAGCAGCCCGGCGGCCTTGCGAAGGCTCTTGTTGCAGCCGGGTTGCTGGGGCAGGTACGTGAAGAGATGCCGCAGGTGGGAATGGGCGTGGCGGAGCCACCGGGCCTCGGAGGTGAAGCCGGGCATGGCCTGCATCATCGCCGGCGTGACGAGTTCGGCGTCGGTGAACTGCGGGGCGATCCCCACGGCCGGCCGCCAGGGCGCGAGGCGCGGAGACGCCTTCAGCAGGTCGTCGGTCTTCACATAGAGTGCGATCGCGAGGGTGTCCAGGTTGTTCGTCAAAAAACGATCTTGGACGCTCTCGTTCTCGTCTCCGCCGGCCCCCCTGGAAGTTGTTCATCCAGTGAGCCTTATCCAGTCACCGGTACACCAGAAAGGATCGTGGCATGTCCAGCGACCGTCTCATGCGCATCCACAGCGCCGAGTTCCAGGCCATGGCCGAGAGGGTCCTGCGGGTCACCGAGCTCACTTCCCGCCTGAACGTCCTGCCTTTCGAGGACGAAGCGGGCAAGGCGGAACTGTTCGAACGGATCCTCGGCAAGCCACTGCCACCGAGAGTCACGATCTATCCGCCCTTTTACACGGACCACGGCCTCCATCTCGACCTCGCCGAGCGCGTGTTCATCAACCAGAACTGCACGTTCCTGGACTACGCCGGCATCCGCCTTGGCGAGCGCGTGATGGTCGGCCCGAAGGTCACGTTCATCACCAGCGGCCACCCAGTCGATCCCGAGGAGAGGCGGCTGTACCTCACCGGCGCACCCATCGACGTGGCGGAGAACGTGTGGATCGGTGCCGGTGCCACGATCCTGCCGGGCGTCAGCATTGGCCGTGATGCCGTGATCGCCGCCGGCGCAGTCGTGACCGATGACGTTCCGCCAGCAAGTCTGGTGACCGGTAGTAAGGCCACAGTGAACCGACGGTGGTGACGATCTCTCCGAGCCTCCAACTACAGGCAGTCGTCAACCACATCGGAAGCCTGGCGCCCCTCCTCGAGGCAACTGGCTCCAGTCCAGAGGCCAGACACTCCGCTCGCTCACCCCGTGCGGTCGCTGACCCCTTGGAATTGATCATCTAGCGTCCCTGACTGGCTGCAACGGGTTTGCCGGATCACCTCCGCTCGCGCGGAGAGCACTTCCCCAGACTCGCGTTCACCGCGTTGAGCTGCGGATCACCTCCGCTCGAGCGGAGGTGAATGAACAGCTACAGCTCGCGCGCCGGGGCGCTGTGCGGGCAGCCACGGTCCCACCCCTGGAGGCGTAGGGCTTCCCTGCTCCGCAAGGGCTCTGCGTTGGAGGTGCTTTCGTGCCCGGCGCTTCAGCCGGAAGCCCGCCCGGCTGAAGCCGGGACAGCCTCCCGATGTGGCTTCTCTGGGTCCAATCTGGGTCCGGAAGGACGGTGAAACCCCGTGAACCAAGACCGCACCGCAGCCCCGGACCGAGGCACGGATCAGATCCGGACGCCGAACTGGAAGGGCATGTCGGCCATCGACTCGTTGCGGACGAACGCGCCGGTGTGCGGGGCGTGCAGCACTTGGCCGTTGCCGGCGTAGAGGCCGACGTGGTGCTGGTCGCCGTAGAAGATGACCAGGTCGCCGACCTGTAGATCACTCTGCGAGTAGATGCGGGTGCCCGCGTTGGCCTGGGCCTGCGAGGTGCGCGGAATGGTCACGTCGGCCTGGGCGTAGGCCCAGGAGGTGAGGCCTGAGCAGTCGAAGGTGCTGGGGCCGGAGTGGGCGTACGCGTACGGTGATCCGATCACGCTCTGGGCGGCGGCGAACGCGGCGGCGGCGCGTCCCGAGGCGGCCTTGTGGTGCCGAGGTCGACCCGCTCGTCGGCGCGGGTGGCCCGCTGCTGGTCCTGGGTGGCCAGCGCCGCCTTCTCCTGCGCCGTCAGCGTGTTCAGGAGCTTCTGCGCCGCGCCCAGCTTGCTCTGGACTTCCTTCTTCTTGCTCGCGAGTTTGGTCCGGGTGTCGGCGAGGTCCTTGAGCTTCGCGGAGGCCTCGGAGCGCTGCTGGGCGAGCGAACGCTGCTTCTCCTGGACCTTCTTGAGCGACTCGGCCTGCTGAGCGGTCAGCTGGTCCATGGCCGAGGCCTTGTCCAGGAAGTCGTCCGGGTTCGAGGAGAGGAAGAGCGCCACGGAGGGGTCGATGCCGCCGGTGCGGTACTGGGCACTGGCCATCGAGCCGAGGCCGTCGCGGAGCTGATTGAGCGCGTCCTGGCCGCGGGCGACGTTGTCCTGCAGGGAGTTGATCTCCTTCTGCAGTTCCTTCTGCTTCTCCTGGGCGCCGTCGAGCTTCTCCGTGGCCTGCTCGGCCTCCTGGTAGAGCTTGTCGACCCTGGTCTTGACCTCGTCCTTGTCGGGCTTCTCGGACGGCGCGGCATTGGCGACGTTGGCACTGAGGGCAACGGCGGCAGCGGCGGCTGTGGTGAGCACGGTCACACGGGCACGGCTCGGCTGCTTGGGTCGACGGTGGGACGCCACGAAAGCGAGCTCCTTCTTCTTTCGGCCGCCTGCCGAATACGCCGACGAGCGGTGATCCTTTGCTGTCACCCCAGCGAGTGAACAAGCGAGCAAAGGTTCGGGTGGCGACTGTAGTGACTCAGTCTTCATTAGAGCAAGTGGCGTTGTAATGCCGGATGTTGAGTGACAGAGACGAGTGACGGCTCCCTTCAGGGTGTTGCCGGTGAGGCGGCAGGTGTTGATTTGGATTCGACCGGTCAAGGCGACACTCTCGGCTGATGTGCGAAATCCCGGGCACTCGCGCGGCCGGTTGTTGAGCTTCGTCGCGATGGTGTCAAGCTCGTCCTGGCTGAACGTCGACAGGTTTGTTCCTTTGGGCAGATACTGCCGGAGCAGCTTCTCGATCGGTCGGGCGTCGGTGATCTGTGAACGCCACT
Source organism: Streptomyces sp. NPDC005784 (assembly GCF_042871525.1). Taxonomy (NCBI): domain Bacteria; kingdom Bacillati; phylum Actinomycetota; class Actinomycetes; order Kitasatosporales; family Streptomycetaceae; genus Streptomyces; species Streptomyces sp. NPDC005784. The sequence continues at coordinate 14,647 of NZ_JBIAIQ010000037.1, read as the reverse complement.
GGCCTTTCACCGTGTTGCGCTTGTTCTTCCGGATCGGGCGGCCAGTTCGAACGCGCCTGCACAGTTCGCGGGGGACCACCTGTCAGCGGGTGGTGTGGATCGTCCGGTAGATCGTCTCGTGGGTGATCTGCGTCCGCGGGTCGTCCCCGTGACGCAGACGCGGGTGCCCGGCGATCTGTTCGGGCGACCACTTCTCCGGCAGCAGGGGCAGCGCCGTCTGCCTCCAACCGGCACCGTCGCTCTGGCCGGTTGGATCCGAGTCCGTCAAAGCGGATCTGGTTCAGCGGGAACCTTCGGCCGGTTGCCGGACACGTATAGGGCATGGAACTGAATGACGCTGGTCCCGCCGTACCGGTCGGAGGGATATCTGATCGAGAACTGTGGGCGAGGGCCGTCGACGGCGACCGGGAGGCGTTCGGTCGGATCTTCGACCGTCACGGGAAGACCGTCTACAACCACCTGTTCCGGCGGACGGCCGACTGGTCCGAGGCCGAAGACCTCACGTCGACCGTGTTCCTGCATGCCTGGCGTCGGCGATCGGAGACGCTGCTGGACCGCGACTCGGCCCTGCCGTGGTTGCTGGGCATCGCCGACCGCCTGCTGTCGAACACCAGGCGGCGGCTGAGGCGGGCCGAGGCGTTGCTGCGCCGGCTCGTCTCGCACGACGAGTCGGTGGGCGACCACGCGGACCGCGTCGCCGTCCTGGTCGACGACGAGCGTCGTATGTCGGAGATCCACCGGGCGCTGGCTCGGCTGCCGCGCCACGAACGCGAGGTCGTCGAGCTCTGCGTGTGGTCGGGCCTGGATCAGCAGGCGGCTGCGGCAACGCTGGAGGTGGCGGTCGGAACCGTGAAGTCCAGACTGCACCGGGCGCGGCGGAGGCTGGGGGTCGACCTCGTCGGCAGATCCTCGGTTCCGGCGTCATTCAGTTCGAGGAGTCCCGTCAACGCGGAAGAGGTCGCACGATGAATGACATGCCGGGCATTCCCGCGGCTCCTTCCGATCGTGATCTGCCGAACCACCGGCGGACCCGAGAGGAGCTACTGATGAAGATCGATCCAGAGGACAACCGTGCTTCGCTGCGACGCAGGTGGGGAGTGCCGCTGGGTGTTGCCACCGGCGTCGCGGCGGTGAGCGTCGCGGCCGTGGCCGTCTTCAGCGGGGTAGGGGATGCCAAGCCGCTTCTTGCCAATCCTGCCGGAAACCCGACGAGCGTCGCCGCACCACCGAGTCCGATCACAACGCGTGGCTCCACATCGGCCGGAGCCGGGTCGGCGCCGTCATCGACTCGCACGACTTCCACCCCGGACGCGTTCGCCATCACCAGCGGGACGACGAGCCCGATCGACGCGGGGACCGTCGCCAAGATCCTGGCCTCCTGCCTGGGCTCGGATGCCTCGAGTTACCACGCGGTGGTCGCGGCCCGCGCTCCCATCGCCTCGCGGGACGGGGACGGTGTGGTCATCGCTGTCAACTCCGCCGATCAGTACGCGCAATGCCAGTCAAAGGGCGACAAGGGCAACAGTCAGGATTCCCCGCCCACGTTCATCAACAATCGCCTGTGGGGCACCGGTCGTACGATCGAGTATTTCGACTCCATTCGCGAGGCCGCCGGCAAGGGGCGATATCTCATGTTGGGCGCCGGGCATTACACATCCAACATTGCCAAGATCGCCATCAGCTACGGCGATAATCCGAAGCAGTACCCGGCGGTCATGGCAGGCGGCGCGTTCGTCTACGCGGCGGCTCTCTCCGTCGACAACCCCGGCTCGCACTATGCGGGCCCGAGTCCCTACGTCCATGCCTACAACGCATCAGGTGAGGAGATCTACAACCAGGAGAAGGACCCGCAGTTCACCAACAACCGGTAAATGGGCCATTCGGTCGACCTTATTGCTGCCCGGCGAAGCCGAAGGACTACACGCCGGCCTCGCCGGCGCTGAGGATGAGCTCGCCCAGATCGACAGGCGTTCCCGCAAGTAAACGGTCGTCGGTCTCGGTATGCCTACGGCCTGGAGCGAAGATCGTCGAGTGCCGTGCAGATCGGGCGGACGCCGGCGCTCTCGGCAGCAACTGGCGCGAGCTGCCTATCGAGCGGATCCGTGAACTACGGCGTCACAAGAACCTGACAGCCCATCTGGAGAGGCTTCTCAGCCACCTGCAGTCCGGCTACGACGGCTGCTCACCGTTATCGAAGGCGGCGGCGACAGGCCGGCCGGCCGATGCCGCGTACCACCACCGCCCCGGCCGAAAGCACCGGAGCGGGTCACCGGACCGGTTCCCGGACCACTGCCGACCTCGCCTTCCTCGCCTACGCGATGAAGGCCCCGGCCCACCCGCCCGGCAGTCAGCCGGCGGGCAGGCAGGGAAGCGGTAGACGAGGGGGCGCCGACGGCCTCGGCAGGGTTGCAGGTGGGGGGCAACTGATCATGGGAAAGCCGAGATCGGTGCCGTGTGACACGGCAACTGCCTTGCCGGTGAAGGGTGCACGTGCACGGACGGTCGATGGCGGACAAGCGAGGGGGGGAAGACATGAACGGCAGTGCACGCACCGCGGCGCCGAAGCGGCTGGCGGCGCGCTTCGCGGCGATCGGGCTGGGGGCGCGGCGACGCTGCTCCGGGGGCTCGTCGTCGTGCCGGGTAGGCGTGCTCAGTGTCCCGCCCGCCGCCCGACGAGCTCGAAGACGCCGTAACCGAATCCCTCGGTGTGCACGGTGTCGGCGTCGATGCGGATGCCGTCGGCTTCCAGGGGGTGAGCGTCGAGGCCGCCTTCGTACCGGCAACTGGCCCGCTCCCGGCGGGGATTGATCACGACGAGATACCGGCGGCCCCGCACGTACACGAACGGATACCCGGCGTGCACCACCTCCACGGAGCCGCCCGGCCCCAGTTCCGGGGTGCTGGTGCGCAGGGCGACGAGGCGTCGTACGAGATGCAGGAGCGAGGTATCGTCGGCCAGTTGGGCGGCGACCGTCGGGCGGTCCGGGGACGGGTCGAGGGGAAGGTAGAGGCGGTCGGCGGGGGCGGTGGAGAAACCTGCGTTGGGGCCGGCGTCCCACTGCATCGGTGTGCGGGAACCCGCGCGGTTGTAGCGCGGTCCCAGCACGCTGCCCTCCTTCTCGGGCAGTCCCGGAACGTAGCGCATGCCGATCTCGTCGCCGTAGTAGATCGCCGGAAGGGTCGGCCAGGTCAGCTGGAAGGCGAAGGCGGCGGGCAGTTGACCGGCCGTGCGGGGACCGCAGTTGAGGCGGGAGAAGTCGTGGTTGGCGGTCGGGAGCGCGACGAACCCGTCCTCGCCGAGCGCGGCGGCCGCACTGCGCCAGGCTTCCAGGAAGGGGCGCGGGGAACCGCGGCCCTCGGCGTCGAAGAAGCAGTCGAGCGGGTCCCAGGCCTCGTTGACGGTGCCCTCGCCGTTGCTCCAGAGCGAGCGCAGGGCGAGCCCGTCGGTGGGGCCGCCGAACTGGAGGAAGAAGTCCGCGTGGAACCCCGCGGGGACGGACACCTCGGGTTCGCCCCACTCCGAGAGCAGCACGGCGTCCGGATGCGCGCGGTCCAGCCAGTGGCGCAACTCCGTCCAGATCGCGGCTGTTTCCTTCTTGCCGGGGTCGTCCTTCACGAGCGAGGCGGCCATGTCCACGCGGAAGCCGGACAGTCCGAGGCCCAGCCAGTGGTCCATGACCGTGCGCAGCGCGGCACGGTTGGCGCGCGGGCCCTCCGCGTCGACCGGCCGGCGCCAGGGCTCGGCCGGATGGGCGCGCCCGTAACCGAAGTTGAGGGCGGGCTGGAACGCGAAGAAGTTCGGCAGGTACGACCCCGGGCGCGTCCCGGGGGAGGGGACGAACCCGTCCGGCGAGCCCTCGGGCGTCCAGATGTACCGGTCGTCGGCCGGATCGTCCATCGCGGCCCGGAACCAGGGGTGTTGGTCGGAGGTGTGACCGGCCACGAGGTCGAGGAGTACACGGATGCCGCGTCGGCCCGCCTCCTCGACGAGGCGGGCGAGGTCGTCGGACGAGCCGTAACGGGGCGCGACGTCCAGGTAGTCGGCGACATCGTATCCGGCGTCGCCGAACGGGGACACGAAACACGGGTTGAGCCACACGGTGTTGACGCCCAGCCACGCGAGGTGGCCGAGGTGCCCGGCGATTCCGTCGAAGTCGCCGATGCCGTCGCCGTTCGAGTCGGCGAACGACTGCGGGTAGATCTGGTAGAAGACGGCGTCGGCCAGCCAGGCGGGGGCGGGGCGGAACGAGGTCATGTCCGGGACGATAGATCAGCGCACCCGGCATTCGCTGCCCCCACGGGCTGCCGTTCGGCGGTCGTTCGACTCACGCCGGGGACACGGGACCACCCCAGCCGAGCAGGCGCCCTCCTCACGCTCCTCACTCTCCGTACCGTCCGTACCCTGCGACCCGATCCGGACAACAGCCCCTAAGCTCGGCGAGATGTTCACCCCGCAAGGTCCCACCCTCCGCGAACTGGCCGTGCAGGCGCTCTCGTCGATCGAACACGGCTACGACCTGCTCGCGCCCAAGTTCGACCACACGCCGTTCCGGACCCCGGACGCGATCCTCGAAGCGGTGGGGCGTGCCCTCGCGCCGATGGGACCGTTCGCCGCGGGACTCGACCTCTGCTGCGGCACCGGCGCGGGCATGGAGGTCCTGCGGGAGCTGTGCCGGGAGAGCGTCACCGGCGTCGACATCAGCACCGGCATGCTGACGGTCGGACGCTCGCGGCTCGGCGCAGGCGGCTCGTCGTCGTCGGCGGGGACGCGAGGCGACGGGTCATCGTCCTCGGCGGGGACGGGGGATGGCGGGTCACTGTCCTCGGCCGGGGCGCGTGACGGTGGGTCACTGTCCTCGGCTGGGACATGCGACGACGGGTCACCATGCCCGGCGGGGACGTGCGATGGCGGGTCACTGTCCTCGGCCGGGGCGCGTGACGGTGGGTCACTGTCCTCGGCTGGGACATGCGACGACGGGTCACCATGCCCGGCGGGGACGTGCGATGGCGGGTCACTGTCCTCGGCCGGGGCGCGTGACGGTGGGTCACTGTCCTCGGCTGAGACATGCGACGACGGGTCACCATGCCCGGCCAAGACGGGCGACGACGGGTCACCATCCTCGGCGGCGGGGCGCGACGGCGGGTCATCCTGCCCGGTGGCAGGGCCCGACGAGGGGACACCGTCGGTCGCCTGGGTGCGTGGAGATGCCCGCGCCCTCCCCTTCGGGCCCGCGTTCGACCTGGTCGTGAGCTTCGGTGCCTTTGGGCACTTCCTGCCGCGCGAGCTGCCCGGCCTGTTCGCCGGGGTCCACGCCGCCCTGCGCCCCGGCGGACGTTTCGCGTTCCCCGTAATGGCTCCGCCCCGACCCAGCTCGCCCTGGTACTGGGCCCTGCTGGGCTTCGACACGGTGATGCGGGTGCGCAACGCCGTCCGGCGTCCGACCTTCGTCATGTACTACCGCGAGTTCCGGCTCAACGACGTCGAGCGGGAGCTGGCGCGGGCCGGATTCCGGACGGAGCTTCACGCGCTGACCGAGTTCGGCCGCCGACGGGACGGCAGCCCGCGGGCCCGGATGGTCGTGGCCACGCGCGAGGACACCTAGGGAAGGTCCGCCGGCGTCGTATGACGGCCGGGCCCGGGACCCCCCGGACTTGGGCGGACGCCGGTCCACGCCCGCTCGCCGGATGCGCCGAGAGGGGCGGGCGTAGGATCGACGTCCGCGGAGCCCGTCGCCCGTCGCCCGTCGCCGGTCAGGCGGGCGGATGAACTCGAGCAGATCGGCGTCGACGGCCGGTGTTCACCGTCCCCGGGAGCTCACTTGGCCGCCGGGAGCGTGAACTCATAGACCAGGGCGTCCTGTTGGGCGTCGACGGTCAGGTCGGTGATCTCCAGTGGTCGGTCGTACTGGTCGTGCACGCGCCGGGTGACCCGCACCGACTGCGGGAGCCGGGTGATCGCGTCCCGGTGATGCAGGGTCAGACCCGCCTTGCGCATCCAGTCGTAGGCCCGTGACAACTGCGCCGAGGCGTGGCCGTCCGCGCGGTCGCGGTAGCGGGCGAGCTCCTCGACCTCGGTCACCGCGATCGCGGAGAAGGACGTCACGGCCGAGCGCAACCCGCTGCCGTCGGCGGCGGCCGACTCGTAGCGGTGTACCAACGTCGCCCGCAGCGGGGCGAGTCCGAGGGCCTGGGCGTGTTCCGGTGGGGGAGCCTCCCAGGTCACGGTGGTCCGACGGCACCCGTCGGGTTCGCCGGTGTGCGCGCCGACGGGGAAGTCGAGCGACGGGACGTGCTCGGCGCCGGTGCCGGACAGCGTCGCATGGCTGCCCCGCCGGTCGGTGGAGACCTGGCCGTCGCGGCGCAGCATCTGCAACGCCTGTCGTACGGTCTCCCGGCTGACGCCGAACCGGGTGGCCAACTCGCGTTCTCCCGGCAGGCGTTCGCCGGGCGGGATGGTCCCGTCGCTCAGCTCGCCGAGCAGTTGTGTGGCGATCCGCGCGTAGAGCGGTTCGTGGTCGGACGGATGGGTGGTGCGGGCCATGTCCGCGCCTCCTGCGTGGTGACAAAACGTAGCCGTGTGGACTCGGTGCGCCACCACATCTAGCATTGGTCTAAACCAGCAGGAAAGGGCGTCCGGGTACTTCGGCCGATTTCGGCCTGCGCCCCTGGTCAGCATGGGCCGCACCCGGAGCGTGCCGCACAGGGTGTCGACGAGCCCCGACTCCCTTGGGTCGACTGCGATGCGCGGGCACGCGCGGCTCATCGCACCCCCGCCAATACGCCGCCTCGGGGTCCACAAGATCGAGAAAGCCGCCGAACCCACCGTGTCCGAAAGTCCTCGGGCCAAGCCTGTACGGGCCGTTGACCCGTCCACCCCGGCTGGAAGGAGCCGTTCGAGGGCAACGCGCCGCGGCCTCGCCCGCCACCGGGAAACGGCGAGCGAACACCACACGGCGAACGGGCTACCGCGCGCCGCCCGAGGAACGGCGAACCGCAAAGCGGTGGACCCTTGATGCCCGGCCATGGCGTGCGCAACACCTCCGCGAACACAGCCCCCTGCGGCTGCCCAAGGCGTCCTTGCCGCGATGACCGGCCCGGCCTGGATTCGTCCCACGCAACGTCTTCCCGTGAGCGGACCGCGCTGAGGCTGTCTCCGGTGGATGGCAGTGGTTCCTAGTGCATGGAAGAGGGACAGGATGACGTGGAGCATCATGCCGCGTTCGCAGACCTCAACAGGCGGTTTGCCAGGGGGCAAGAGTGGGTCCGTCACTGATCAGAGGCGTCGACCGCCTGCCGACAAGCGACGAGGATGGGCGCGGCACCAACCTGACGAGGGGACAGCTCATGAACCTCTCGTATCGAGCGGGTGGAGGCTCTCCTTGTGAACTCGCTGCTGTCCTCGGTGAGGTAACAGCTCCCGGTTCTGCGCTGTCAGTCGAATGCCACGACCAGGCGAACACCGTCGTCACCAAAGCGGCCGGCCAGTGCCTTCATCACAGCGAACACGTGCGGCCAGTGAGTCTCCGAACCCAAGACAGCTCCCGCGGTCAGTGGTTCGTAAGCGCAGTCCAAATCGCCGGTGGTCCACTCGACACGTTCCGACGTGCTGCGCGAGTCCACGGGTGGCACGCCTACCGCGGACAGGACCTCCGACGGCCACTGATGGGATACGAGCTGACGGTGCAGCGTCGACGGCAGCGACTTCGTGCGCCAGGTCACTCGGCCGACGAAGCTCTCAGGCCGGGTCGCGGCGAGATCGATGGAAGCAAGTTCCCCCCAACTGACCCAGCTCGCGCTATCCATCTCCCCCCGGGCGACCCAGGAGCCCAACGCTGAGCGCATACCGCTCGACAGGTCATCGGGAACACCACGGCCGGGCGCAAGCGGCGGAAAGCCGGCGTAGTTGCGCACTCCGAAGAGAAGACCGAACGCCCTGTAGTCGGTCTCGTCGTACAGCGGCCACAGATCCATGGCAGTCACCCATGACTCGCCGTCGTAGTCATCGGTGCCAGCGTAAGGATGCCGAAACTCGATCCCGCCATAGATGTCCGTGCCCATGATGGAGCACCCTAACGACCCTGGTTTGAACAGCGCACGCCACTATTGACGGTCAGCGGCAGAAGCAGTCCGCGTCCCGCTCGATGCGCAGACTGCAGCGTCCCCCGGTCTTCGTGACGGTCACGGCCAAAAAGTCTGTGAACGCGGCTTGACATGGGTCGTCAAGTGGCGTTCACAGACTTCATCCACCCAACATCACCGGGACCTCAAGTGGATCAACTCCACGTCGATGCCGAGATCCTGAACGAGTTCCTCCAGACCGCCCGCGTAGCACTTGCCGCCCAGCATGAAGTCCCGATCCCCGAGCTCGTAACACGAACTCGTTGGGACTGGTAAGGCACGGGGTGCCGGTCGGGTGAGGCTGGAATGACTGCGGCCATGCCGACGACCTCGGCGAGCGAGGCACCCCACCTCATGGGCGACCCTGGCCTCGGCTACCGCGGCCGCGCCTGGAAACGTCACCATGCAGCGGACGCTACGTCACATCCCCGGCTTCACTGACGGCTTCCAGCAGCGCGGTTGCGGTCTCGTTGTGCGGGGTGGGGATGCCTAGACGGGCACCCATGCGCACCACTGCGCCGTTGCGCGCGTCGTATTCCAGCGGTCGGCCTGCCAGGCGGTCCCACAGCATACTGCTGCCAGACTCGGCCGGCATCGTCCGCAGCCGAGCGATGACCTGGTCGGCCAGGTCATCGGGAAGGTTCGCGCCCGACGCGGTGGCGACCTGTCGTGCCTCTTCCACCAACGCGTGGCCCAGGCGGGCGATGCGGGGATTGGCGAAGACCGGCATACGGCGCATCGTCAGGGCGGTAATGGCGCCGTTGGCCGCATTCAGGCACAGCTTCGCCCAAGCTGCGGTCACGAAGTCTTCGGTCAGGGTCACGGTGATGCCGCTGTCTTGGCACAGGGCCGCAAAATTCGCGCCGTCGTCGCCCTCGGGTACCACGACCCTCGGGCGTTCGAACAGCCGGATGTGGCCGCGTTGCGGCGATTCGGCCGCGATCTCCACCACCACCGGAAGGACCCGAGCCGCGTTCGTCAGCGGCGCGACGCGCTCCAGGTGCTCGACACCGTTCTGCAGCACCGCGACACGGGTGTCCGCATTGCACAGCCGTTCCAGCCAGGGCGCGGCCCCAGCCGTCTGATGAGCCTTGGTCGCCAGCACCACCCACTCGACTGCAGACATCTGAGCAGGGTCAAGAATCTCCGGAATCAATATGTCCTCTACCGCCCCGTCGGGCCGCGTGATCCGCAGGCCGCCCAGCGGCGAGCGCACGCAGGCAGTCACCTCCATACGCCCCGTCGAGGCCAAGCCCGCGGCCACCACCGAGCCCACCGCGCCCATGCCCACCACCGCAACACGTGTCATGACCACTGAGCCTACCCACGAGTAGGGGGACCATGGTGAGTGCTGGTGTCCAAGAGGCCGCTCAGGCAGGGCGGTTCGCCCTTTTGCAGGTCGCCTATCTGCCCAGCGCCGGTCTCGCCCAGCAGTGCGGCGAGACCTATGACGACTACTTGGAGGTCCTCGACCTGCTGGGCTGACGAATCACGTGAGCGCCGTATGGCGAAGGCGCGTTCGGCGAGTCGGAGAAAAGGTCTGTGAACGCGGCTTGACATGGATCGCCAAGCCGCGTTCACAGACCTCATCCATGCTGTCGGCGTGGTTGGGAAAGTTGCCGGGTGCGGGTCAGTGATGCGGATTCCTGAAAACGGCCAGGGCTGCTCGTCGCCCTACTCGGTCCGGAGTTCAGCAGAGTGGGGAGTTGCAACGAGCGCGGCCCATGCCGTCGGGAGTCCAGGGCGTGCGCGCGTCAGTGGCTGCGGGGCGCGTACATGATCACGGCCATGCCGGCGAGGCAGACGAGGGCGCCGATGACGTCGTAGCGGTCCGGACGGTAGCCGTCGGCGACCATGGCCAGGCGATTGACCCAGCGACGAAGATCCCGCCGTACGCGGCGAGGATGCGGCCGAAGTTGTCGTCGGACTGGAAGGTGGCCACCACCCCGTGCAGGCCCAGCGTGATGACGTCGGCGCCGATCCAGATCCAGCCCTTGTGCTCGCGGATGCCCTGCCAGACCAGCCAGGCGCCACCGATCTCGAAGAAGGCGGCGACGACGAACAGGGCAACGGAACGAGCGACAGCCATACCGTCGGACCCTAGCGGCGGCCCGCACCCGTGATCTTCAGCGGGTGCCCGGACCCCTGGCAGCCGCAACCGTTCTCACCAGGGGCCTTCGGCGGGCACGAGCAGGCGTGGCGGCGCTGGCCGAGCCACCAGGTTCCGGCGGCGAGCACTGCCAGGACGACGGCGACGGCAGGCAGCCAGCCCACCATCGCCCCGGCGCCGGCCCCGACGACGCCTGCCGTGATCAGGACGGGCAGCGCGCAGCACGCCACACACGCCAGGGCGGCCAGACCCCCGAGCGCCTTCGGGGTTCGCTGGGGACGGGGGTCAACAGCAGGGTCCGGCATGGCGGTTCTCCTCGGCGAGGTCGGTGAAGGGGATGGGGCAACACGCACTTCCGGCACAGACGGTCAGGTCGTCGCACCCGGCTTCGACAGCCGCGGCCAGTGTGGTGCGGATGGTGGTCAGGTCGGCGATCTTCGCGTCGACCTCGGCGAGCTTGGCCGCGGCCCGCTCCTGGAGCCCGGCGACGGGACGGCCGTGCCGGTGGCGGCCGGCCTCCAGCAGCTCAGCGACCTCCTCCAGCGTGAACCCGAGCCGTTGGGCGGCCTTGATCACCCGCAGCGCGGTCACCGCGTCCTCGCCGTAGAGGCGGTGGCCGCCGTTGCTGCGTTCCGGCTCGGCCAGCAGGCCGCGCCGCTCGTAGTAGCGCAGCGTCTGGACGTTCACTCCGGCCGCGTCGGCGACCTGCCCGCTGCGCAGGCCCGCGCTCACACCTGCATCCTGGCGGTCCGTGCGGCGATGGCGTCCAGGACCGTCTCGTGCGCCGGGTCCACCGCGATGTCCAGGCGGATCAGGTCCTCGCCGGGGGTGGTAGTGAAGGTGAAGAACGAGCAGCAGCCGCTCTCCCGCGCCACCAGGTCTCTCACCCGCTCCTCGACGCCCGCTCCGCCGGCCAGGTCGAGACGCAGCCGCAGCGGCTCGGGCCTCGACGACGAGGTCAGCCGCTCGGAGAACAGGGCGTCCCACTCCGCGACCCGTAGGGGTCGCTCCTCGGTGGGCAGCGTGCAGGACTGCGGCACCCACGCCAGATTGCTCATCGCACTCACTCCCGTCGTCACGTCCCCGAGGGCGGGGACACCTCCGACGGTAAACCTGTACCTAAGTATCGGATGCAAGTCCGAAGGGGCTTGGGCGGGGAGATCCACTGAGCATGTGGGGGCACCCTGAGTATGGGGTGGCCGTTTTCAAAGAGCGCCATCAAACTGAAGGCCACGGTGGACCGAGGTGGCCTTCGGGGCAGGCCTGTCGGGGCGTGGATCATGGTTCCGTGATGAAGTGGATGAAGGAGACGCCTCCGGTCGGGCGGTCCGAGCATCTTCGGCGGCGGGCTGCACACCACCACCGAAGACGGCTGGACCCTGGAAGTCGTCACCCTGGCCTGGCCGAACGAACGGATCCTGCTGTCCCGTGATGGCGGGCTCCCCCACTCGGGTCCGCACGGAGACGAGTGGTGGCACATCTTCCACTCGAACTACTCCACATTCCGCACAGCCGGCTTCTCCCCCTCCGCCCGCACGGGCCATGGAGCAGTCGGCCAAGTCCGCTGGTACTGACGTGGCCGAACACCGCACGCACCCCGATACGGTGTACCCGCCGCAATGGGACAGACACCACGAAACCCTGTACACAGGCTCCGCTACCTCGCGGGAAAGGTCTGTGAGCAGGGCTTGACATGGATCACCAAGCAGCGCTCGCAGACCCCAGAAGCACGCACGTGACACTTTGTCCGGCCGGCTTCCTTGGGTGTCCGCCGGAGTGTGGATCGTGGCCATGAACCCTCGACAGAGTGCCGGCCGGGCCAGAGGTCCTGTGCCAGCGCTCGAAGCACGGGAAACGGCGCGCACCGTCACCTCGTTTCCCACAGCCTCACCGTTGTGTCGACGCCGCAGCCGGCGAGCATCCGTCCGTCCGGGCTGAACGCCAGACCCCGCACGGCCTTGCGGTGGCCGGTGAGATGGGCGGCCGGGGTCAGGTGCGTGGGGTCGGCGACATCCCACAGGGTCACGGCCGCGTTCTCGCATCCGGAGGCCAGCAGCCGTCCGTCCGGACTGAACGCCACCGCATACATCTGCCCCGTGTCCCCAAGACTGGCCAGGGGGAGGGTGCCTGTGCCCGTCCTCACGGGATGTGCCGGGTCGGTGACGTCCCACACCGTGACGGCTCCTTGCCGCCACGACCCGGAAGTGCCGGAGACAACGCCCAGATCCCCGCTACCGGCGGCCAATAGCCGCCCGTCATGACTGAATCCCACCGAATGGACGGTCGGCGCCCCGCCCGCGGACAACACCTTGGACCAATCGCGGGCCTGTGGTCGTACGACGGCGGTTCGGACCGGATGCGCCGGCTCGCTGACATCCCACAGGACCCCGGTGTTCTTGTCGCCGTCGGAACCCGAGGCCAGTAACCGTCCGTCCGGACTGAACATCACCGATATGACGGGACCTGACTGCCAGACATGCCGATGGTGGGTGACACGGGCGCACCGGCTCGGCCGTGCCGGGTCGGAGACATCCCAGACGAACACGGTGCGGTCGCTGGCGCAGGCGACGAGCCGTCCGTCCGGGCTGAAACTCACCGCGTGGACACCACCTTGCCGCCGGCCGTCGCGAAACAACCAGTTGGGGCGTTCATGGACAAGGACCGCCGACCGGGTCGGGTTCGCCAGGTCCGTGACGTCCCAGAGGATCGCGCTCCAGTCGGTGCTTCCGGAGGCCAGCAGCCGTCCGTCCGGGCTGAACGCCACCGCGTTCACCGCCCTGTGATGGCTGGTGAGACCGGCGGCCCGGGCCGGGTGAGATGCATCCGTGACGTCCCAGAGGACCACGGTCCTGTCACTGCTTCCGGACGCCAGCAGCCGTCCGTCCGGGCTGAACGCCACCGCGTTCACCGCTCTGCCGTGCCCGCTGAGGGTAGCGGCCGGTCCCCGCGGCGGAGGCGGCGACGGCCGTCCCAGGAATGCCATGGTGCAGTCTCGCGCGATCCGGCATCCCGCGGAAGGCGGAGCGCCGACTTCCGCCGTCCGGCCGTACGACGGTGCCGACGGATCCGCCAGCCCGGCCTGTGGACGCAACATGCCCATCACCTCGCATCACACAGGCATCAGGGCAAAGGTCTGCGAGCGCGGCTTGACTTGGATCACCAAGGCGCGTTCACAGACTCTTACCGAGGCCGAGACGTTCTGAGCGTGGGAGTCCGAGGACTCCAGGGGTGTGAACGACGGCCATATTCCCCAGGGGTCGTGTCGGTGTAATTCCCCACCCTCGGGGCTTGAGACGCAGGGGGAACTCAGCTGCGGCGTCAAAGGCCATCGTCTAGCCTCGGGCTCCATGAACCGTCTCGCTGTGCCACCTCGACTGACCGAGGCCGACGTGGTCGAAGCCGAAGTCGATCTCGGAGTTGCCTTCCCCGGCGAGTATCGCCGCTACTTGCTACAGGTGAGTTCGGGCGGGGCTGTTGCACAGCTTGAGAAGACGGAGAACGGTTGGTGGTGGGCAGGCAACAGCACGAGGCGACGTGACCTGCTGCCTCTGCCCTTCCCGCACCCGGACTCCTATGAGGATGCCGACGACGAGTTCTATCGGCGCCTGCCCCGGGCTGAGGACTATCCCGACGGGGACGCGTTCGCGGAGCCCATGAATGCCTGGAACACCGAGTACTGGGACTTCGACGAGCGGAAGACGGCAGGATCTGTCGTCGCGGAGGAGCACGGCTGTGGATTCGCCACGCTCCTGGTGATCACAGGTCCGCTCGCTGGCACGCTTTGGTGGGACGGACGGGCGACCTGCGACTGAGGGGCCTCGCGTTTTCCGGACGTGTGTCTGACCGTATATTTCACGCGGCGATTCGCAACTTCTCGTGCTCGGCGTGGACTTCGCGTGGAGGGCGGTAACCCAGCGCCGAATGAAGGCGTTTGCGATTGTACCAGAATTCGATGTAGCGAGTGATGTCCTGCCGGGCGGCCTCACGGGTCAGGTAAGTCACCCTTGATACGCGCTCGTTCTTCAGTGCGCCGAAGAACGACTCGGCCATGGCATTGTCGAAACAGATCCCGGTACGGCCGGAAGATCTGCGGAGCCCGAACCGGTCGAGCGTCTTCCCGAACTCGGCTGACATGTAGTTACTTCCGCGGTCGGAGTGAAATATTGCTCCGGCCGAAAGGTTCCTATTGCGTGCCGCGTTGCGGATCGCCCTGGATATCAGTGGGGTTTGGTAGTGGTCGTCCATGGCATAGCCGATGACTTCCTTCGTGCAGCAGTCGATGACCGTTGCGAGGTACAGCCAGCCTTCCCCGGTCGCGATGTAAGTGATGTCGGTGTGCCACGAACGCATGAAGAGGGGTAATTGATGTTCAGGTAGGTGCCCTTTGGAATGCGGTGCTGCGTGAAAGATGAAGGTAGG